>DATNDM010000499.1:0-4206 GCA_035553235.1 Pyrinomonadaceae bacterium
GAATTATTGATTTCTCTGCGCCACCTCTGCGTTCTCTGCGTCTCTGCGGTTAACTAATTCAGCAATAACTCACCGCAGAGACGCAGAGAACGCTGAGGTGGCGCAGAGAAAAGCAATGTCACCGACTTTTTGTGCAAAGCCGCTTAATGATTTTCGCGAAAGGCACACGCGTTGCCATCTGCTCGACCTGGCCTTGCGTCAAACGTCGGGATGGCGTTGGATCGGGTCAGTACAGGGAGCGGTAGCGACCTGCTAAAACCATAGGAATCAAGAACCATTCGAAATATCGCATGGCTGATCACCGACCAGGTCGCTACCGCTCCCTGTACTGGCCCGATCCAACAATGATTTCTGACTTTTGAGGCAAAGCTGCTCGACGTGAGAAACAACTCTTGCCTGCAGCATTGATGATGAAAGCCTGGACCCTAAAAACTCCGGAAAGCGTCGATACACGCCCGCTGTTGTTGCGTGATGTGCCTGCGCCTGACATGCGCGACGACGAACTGCTCGTGCGTGTGTCAGCCTGCGGTATCTGTCGCACAGATCTGCACGTCGTCGAGGGTGAACTACCCGTGCGGCTCTCGCCAGTTATTCCGGGTCACCAGATTGTTGGACGTGTGATTGCAGAGGGATCGCAGGTTGCCGGTTTTGGTCTTAACAGTAGAGTCGGTATCGCATGGCTTAATCGCACCTGTGGCAAATGCGAGTTTTGTATTGCCGGACGCGAAAACCTTTGTGAGCAGGCGTTATTCACTGGTTGGAGTGTGAATGGTGGATATGCCGAATACGCCATTGCACCAGCCGCGTTTGCGTACCGCATCCCTGACAGGTTCGAAGATGTTCAAGCGGCGCCGCTGCTTTGCGCCGGCATCATCGGCTATCGCTGTTTGCGACTGACGCGACTGAGCCTCAACGACTGGCGTGGAGCGCGGCTCGGTATCTACGGCTTCGGCGCGGCCGGCCACATATGTATCCAACTCGCGCGCTCTCGCGGCGCGGAAGTTTACGTGTGTACACGCGATCGCGAACGTCATCAGGCACTGGCCCATGATCTGGGCGCAACTTGGGTTGGCGATGCCGCTGAAGAGCCACCAGTCAAGCTCGACACTGCAATCATCTTCGCACCCGCGGGTGAACTCGTGCCAATCGCGCTCAAAGCGCTCGCTAAAGGCGGCACGCTTGTTCTCGGCGGCATTCACATGAGTCCGATTCCGTCATTTGATTACTCGTTGATCTATGGCGAGCGAATGGTGAGGAGTGTCGCCAACAACACTCGAGCAGACGGTCAGGAGTTCCTGCTTGAAGCAGCACGCATTCCCGTCCATACGCACGTGCAAACGTTTCCTTTCGATCACGTGAACGAGGCATTGATCGCATTGAAGCATGATGCGATTCGCGGTGCGGGTGTGATAGTAAGGTAGTAAGGTCGTTATCGGACTCCTTCTCTGTGCAACCTCTGTGTTCTCTGTGCCTCTGTGGTTAAGAATTGTTTGAAAAAACAACCACAGAGACACAGAGAACACAGAGGTTGCACAGGGAAGAGCTAAGGACATGATCAGGATCAGTGATGTGCGCTGCGCCAATCCCCGTTAAATCGGCTATCGCTTCCGGAGCAGCACCGTCTGCGCTAGACCAGACATATTGGCACGCACTCGAGCCACACGATGTCTCGCTTTCACTCGAGGTCGATCCCAAACTCGGACTCACGCCGGCAGAAGTAAACGAACGGCAACTGCGCTACGGTCCCAATGCGCTGCAGCGGATTCAATCTCGTCCGGCGTGGCGTGTGCTCGTCGATCAATTCACGAGCATCGTGATTGCTTTGCTCGCAATCGCTGCTGTTATCTCGTGGGCAACAGGTGACGGCGCCGAAGCGATTGCGATTCTGATTGTTCTCGTTCTCAACGCCGCCGTCGGGTTTGCCACTGAGTGGCAGGCAGGCCGCGCGCTCGATGCCCTCAGACGCCAATCACGCACGCTCACACGCATTCGACGCAACGGCTTTGAGTCAACCGTCGACGCCGAAGAACTCGTTCCCGGCGACATCGTGATCCTGAACGCCGGAGACCGGGTCCCTGCTGATGCGCGACTACTTGAAGCCGTGCGCCTCGAAGCCGAGGAATCGGCACTGACAGGTGAAAGCACGACTGTCGACAAAAGCGTGCGCGCGGTTTCCGCCGAGACGCCCCTGGCCGAGCGGCGGTCAATGCTTTATCTCGGCACTGCCGTCGCCTCCGGTCGAGCAATGGCCATCGTGGTGAGCACCGGTACTGCCACTGAGCTCGGCAAGATTGGCCGGCTCGTCGCTACTTCGACCAAGGAGCGCTCTCCACTTGAAATACAACTCGCGCAGTTAGGGCGTCAGCTGGTTTATCTCGTGCTGGCTATTGCCGCGATTGTCATGGTGACGGGCTGGCTGCGCCACGACGGTGTCTGGTTGATGGTCGAAGTCGGTATCAGCCTCGCCGTCGCAGCAGTGCCGGAAGGACTGCCTGCCGTAACGACACTGATCCTCGCGCTCGGTGTGTTACGCATGGCCCAACAGCGCGCCATCATGCGCCGTCTGTCCGCCGTCGAAACACTCGGAAGTACGACAGTCATCTGTGCCGACAAGACCGGCACACTCACTGAGAACAGGATGACAGTGCGTGAGTATTACTTGTCGGATGGACGGCGCATTGAAATCGGAGACTGTGAGAATCCGCTCGAAGGCGATCAGTTGTTACAACAGGCAGTTCGCATCGGGGTGCTCTGCAATGAAGCATCGTTCCGCGCGGAAGCAACGGATGAAACGCGCACCATCGGCGATCCGACAGAAACAGCGCTGCTGGTTGTCGCAGATGCGCTTGTACTCGACGTTTCACATGAGCGTGCCATTCATCCAAAGATTGCAGAACAACCTTTCCATGCCTCAACGAAGCGCATGACCACCTTGCATCGCATGACCGATGGTCAACACTTTGCTGCACTGAAAGGCGCGCCGGCTGTTGTGCTGGATGCTTGCGCAAATTATCGCGACGCCGCTGGAAATACGATCCCCCTTGATGACGACGCCTTCGCGAGATTCATCGACGCCAACGAGCAGATGGCGAACCGCGCGTTGCGAGTGCTGGCGCTGGCCATCAAGCATTTCGAAACCGATCCAGCCGAAGAAGCGCTTGAAAGTGGATACACGTTCGTGGGACTGGTAGGAATGATCGATCCTCCACGTCCAGGTGTCGCCGCGGCGATCCAGCGCGCGAAAACCGCGGGCATCCGCACAGTGATGCTCACCGGTGACCAATTAAATACCGGCATCGCGATCGCCCGAGAGCTCGGCCTGGGCCAAGCGGAACCCGTGGCGGTTCATGCGCGTGATCTGATCGACACTGAACCCGCTCGACTTGCCGATCTCGCACGCAACACTGACGTCTTTGCTCGTGTTTCACCGGAAGAGAAATTGCGGATCGTCGAAGCATTACAACAGGCAGGCGAAGTCGTCGCAGTCACGGGCGACGGCGTCAACGATGCGCCGGCTTTGAAGCGCGCGAACATCGGCATCGCGATGGGCCAGCGCGGGACTGAAGTCGCTAAAGAAGCGGCTGATGTCGTACTCGCTGATGACAACTTCGAGACCATTCTGAGAGCAGTCGCAGGTGGCCGCACAATCTATTCGAACATCACCAAGTTTGTACACATGATGTTTTCCCACAACCTTGGCGAGGTGCTGGTAATTTTCACTGCCGTCGCCGCGGGCTGGCCGTTGCCGCTTTTGCCGCTGCAGATTCTGTGGATGAATCTCGTAACGGATGTATTTCCCGCGCTCGCGTTGGCGGTCGAGCCTGCGTCGAAGGACATCATGAACCAACCGCCACGCAGCTCGCACACAACCCTGCTGTCAAAACCGTTTCTGATTTTGATCGGCTGGCAAGCTGGAATGCTCGCGCTGATCGTACTCGGAACTTACATGTGGGCACTCGCGGTTTATGGACCAGGCGCTCACTCGCGCACTCTTGCGCTCTTTGCGCTCGTCGGCGTCCAACTCGGCCACACGTTCAATTGCCGCTCTCGTACACGGTCAGCATTCGACGGAATCTTCAGTAACCCTTTTCTCTGGATCGCGGTGATCATAGTCGTGTTGTTACAGCTCTGCGCCGCTTATTTTTCTCCGCTTGCAGCAGTCCTCGGAACGGTTAAGCCGTCGGCAACTGATTGGATCGTAATCGG
>DATNDM010000500.1:0-5120 GCA_035553235.1 Pyrinomonadaceae bacterium
AACGATTCCAAACGTTCCGGCTCATCAAGCGCGTCGATCTTCGTGGCGACAACGAACTGCGGTCTCGTCGCCAAATCCTGGTTGTACGACGCGAGCTCGCGATTCACAGTTTCGTAATCACTGACTGCATCGCGGCCCGACACCGAAGAAACATCGACGAGATGCAGCAACAACTTCGTGCGCTCGATGTGTCGCAGGAAACGATCGCCCAGACCAGCGCCAGTGTGCGCGCCCTCAATCAGTCCGGGAATATCGGCGATCACGAAAGTACGAAAGTCACCGAGATCGACAACACCAAGATGCGGCTCCAAAGTCGTGAACGGATAATCAGCGATCTTCGGTCGCGCCGCGGAGACAGTCGAGATAAACGTCGACTTTCCCGCATTCGGAAAACCAACCAGACCAACGTCCGCGAGCAGCTTCAACTCGAGTTGCAGATCCAACTCTTCACCCTTGCTGCCCGTTTGATGGTACCGAGGCGCGCGATTCGTCGAAGTCGTAAAGTGGGCGTTGCCGAAACCGCCGCGGCCACCGCGCGCCGCCAGCCAGCGATCACCGTCGTGACTCAGGTCGTGCAACAAGTCACCTGTGGCAGCGTCAAAGATCTGTGTTCCAACCGGAACCCGAACAATCAAGTCCTCGCCATGATGGCCCGAGCGATTCGATCCCTCGCCGTGCAGACCACGCTGGGCGATGTGGCGGGGGTTGTAACGCAAGTGCAGCAGTGTGTTCAGCGAAGCATCCGCGACGAGGATCACATCGCCGCCACGGCCGCCGTCTCCGCCCGATGGACCACCGCGGGGCACAAACTTCTCGCGTCGGAAAGCCGTAACACCGTTACCTCCGTCTCCCCCTTGCACATGAATCTTGGCGCGATCAATAAACATCTAAAATTGAAAACGACGCCTAAGCGCGCTTTATTGCTGCTCAGGCGTCGCGAACTCTTTCCGAAACTTTTCTAAGCAGCAGTTTGCTCCGCTGGATAAACGCTCACGAACTTGCCGGACCGGCCCTTGTCTTCAAACTTCACAACACCATCGATCAATGCAAACAACGTGTCGTCTTTACCACGGCCAACATTGTTGCCGGGCTTCCAACGCGTGCCGCGCTGGCGCGCGATGATGTTGCCGCCGAGCACTCGCTCGCCGCCGAATTTCTTCAGACCGAGTCGTTGCGCGTGTGAGTCGCGACCGTTACGAGATGAACCAACGCCTTTTTTGTGTGCCATTGTCTTTACCCAATCGAATCAATCTTCAATGTCGTGTAGCCCTGCCGGTGACCGCGAGTGCGCTTGTACTGTTTGCGGCGCTTCTTCTTGAACACCACGATCTTCTGATCTTTGCCGTGCCCTACGACCGTCGCGGAGATTTTGCCGTCGCCGGATCCGGAGCTGATGAGCGGTTCGAGTTCGATCGAACTGCCGGCATCAGCCGCCATCGAAGGCACGCGAATCGTCTGGCCTTCCGTGACCACAAACTGTTTTCCACCGGCTTTGATAACTGCGTGTGACATGTGTCTTTACCTCGCGAAAAGTCGCATATTATAGGGCAATCTGCGTAATGTGTGCAATCTGTGGATGAAGTCCTAAGCGGCCGCCTTCTTCCCGTTCCGCGCCAGGAAATACTCCATAAAGTCCGTGCCGATGTCGCCCGCCCGGAAGCGCGGATCGTCCATAATCTTCTGGTGCAGCGGAATCGTCGTTTTGATCCCCTCGATCACCATCGCCTCGAGCGCACGCTTCATGCGCGCGATCGCTAGTTCACGCGTCCGCGCATGAACAATCACCTTCGCGATCAGCGAGTCGTAAAACGGCGTCACCTGGTAACCCGAATAGACAAACGTATCGACGCGTACGCCCGGACCGCCCGGCAGATTGAAAGCCGTGATAGTCCCCGGCGAGGGCGCAAACGTCTCCGGATTCTCGGCGTTGATGCGGCATTCGATCGCATGACCGACGATCAGCAGATCGTCCTGCGTGTAACCGAGCGGCTCGCCCTCGGCGATCCGGATCTGGTTGCGAACAATGTCTGCGAGCGTCACCATTTCCGTCACCGGATGCTCGACCTGGATACGCGTGTTCATCTCCATGAAATAAAATTTGCCATGCTTATCAAGGAGAAACTCACATGTACCGGCGCTCGAGTATCCGAGCTTCTTGCAGGCCGCGACCGCCGCGTCGCCCATCGTCTTGCGCATCTCCGGCGTCAGCACAGTGGACGGCGCCTCTTCCATTAACTTCTGGTGACGGCGCTGGATCGAGCACTCGCGCTCGCCCAGATGGATGCACTCGCCAAACTCATCCGCCAGCACCTGGATCTCGATATGTCGCGGCTGCTCGAGGTACTTCTCGATATAAACACTGCCATCATTGAAAGCCGCCGCCGCCTCGGTCGACGCGGTCTCGAGTGCTTTGCCCAACTCGCTCTCGGAACGCACGATGCGCATGCCACGACCGCCGCCGCCGGCCGAAGCCTTGACGATGATGGGATAGCCGATTTCGCGCGCGAGCCTCTGTCCTTCTTCTTCCGACGTGACACCGCCCGGGCTTCCCGGCACGATCGGCAAACCCGCTTCGTGCATCGCGCGCCGCGCTTCAATCTTGTCGCCCATCAGGCGAATCACGTTCGCTGGTGGTCCAATAAACTTGATATTGCACGCCTCGCAGATCTCGGCGAAGTAAGCCGACTCGGCAAGAAAGCCGTAACCCGGATGAATCGCGTCGACGTTGAAGATCTCGGCGGTGCTGATGATGGCGGGAATGTTGAGATAACTCTGCGCCGACGGTGCTGGCCCGATGCACGCGGCTTCGTCGGCGAAGCGAACATGCAGCGAATCGCGATCGACGTCGCTGTGGACGGCGACGGTCTTGATGCCCATCTCCTTGCAGGTCCAGATAATGCGACAGGCAATCTCGCCCCGATTGGCGATCAAGATCTTCTTGAACTTGCGCGGATTGAAAGCCATAACTTTGCGCCACAAAAAAGCACAAAAGGCACAAATTAGATGCTTGTGCTTTTCGTGCTCTTTGCGGCTTAACTTTGAATGCCAAAGAGTGGCTGGCCGTACTCGACCGGCTGGCCGTTCTCAACGTAAATCTTGACTACTTTTCCACTCGTCTCAGCCTGGATCTCATTCATGAGCTTCATGGCCTCGATTATGCAAACCACTGTTTCGGGTTCGACGTTGCTGCCGATCTTCACAAACGCGTCCGCCGTGGGCGACGGCGAACGATAAAACGTGCCAACAATCGGCGAAGAAATGATGTGCAGATCCTGATCCTGAGCCGCCGCTGTTGTAGCCTGGGTGCCGGGGTGTGCAGGTCCGGATGCTGCAGGTGCGGGAGCAGGCGCCGGCGCCGAACTATGATGTGGAACCGAAGCGTGTGACGATTCTCCCAGCGCTGACTCACGTCGCAGCCGTACTCGGAAGCCTTCGTTTTCAAGCTCGAGCTCCGCCAGACCGTTGTCGCGCAGCAGCGAGATCAGCTCGCGCAACTCGTCCATGTTGACGGACGCTGCGGGTCGCTCAGCATTCGGTTGACGCGAACGATTGCGCCGGTTCGGCGTGTCACCTTGTTCTTTGGGTGCTGACATTCTTTAAGCGACAAAAAAGCACATAACACACAAATTCAGGATTTGTGTTTTTGTGCTTCTTTGTGGCGATCCTTTGTTATTCCTCGCCGCCTTCAGTGCCGGTGGCTTCTTCTTCAGCCTTCTTGTCGCGGCCTTTGCGCTTTTTCGAAGCCGTGGCTTTGCGCTTCTTCGCGGCTTCCGCGGCCTGAACTTCACGAGGATTGTCGACCAGTTCAATGATTGCGAGTTCGGCAGCGTCGCCGTCGCGATGGCCCAGTTTGAAAATGCGCGTGTAACCGCCGGGACGGTCCTTGTAACGATCGCCGAGGTCGGTAAACAACCGTCGCAGCGCCGCCACTCCTGCCGTACGCTCCGGACGCAGCTGACCACGCTTGCCGGTGACTTCGCTTACGGTCATGTTGCCCGCGTGAAAGAAACCCGCCGCCTGACGTCGCAGGTGCAATGCCTGCGCATTGGAACCATCGTCAGCAAGGCTGCGCGCGCGGCGCGACAACGTGATCGCGCGTTCCACAAACGGTCGCAATTCCTTCGCCTTGGGCAAAGTGGTGACGATGCGCTCCTCGCGAGAGTTGATCAGAGAGGTCGCCAGGTTGCGCAGCATCGAATTGCGATGCTCACTGGTGCGACCGAGTTTTCGATGTGCCTTTAAGTGTCGCATGACTCTAACCTACTGTTCGTCGTCGCCGTCAAAATCAGAGAGATCGGCTCCGTCCCGACCGCCCGTGCCCGGAATCGGATTGCCCTGCTCGTCAAACTCCATACCGAAGTCGAGTCCCATGCCGTTCAGGATTTCCTTGATCTCGTTGAGCGACTTTTTACCGAAATTCTTCGTCGCCAGCATCTCGCGCTCGGTGCGTTGGACCAGGTCGCGAATGGTGCGGATGTCAGCATTCTTCAGACAGTTGTATGAACGAACCGACAGTTCCAACTCATCGACTGAGCGGTCTAACTGATCGTTGCGCGGCAAGGGGGGACGTTCCATCTTCGCGTAGGCGAAATCGTCCGTGTCCTCTTCGAAGTTGATGAAGATCGTCATGTGATCCTTGATCAACTTCGCCGCAAGGCCGATCGAGTCTTCGGGTTTGACCGAGCCATCCGTCCAGACTTCGATCGTGAGCTTGTCAAACTCAGTATTCTGGCCCAGGCGCGCCGCCTCGACGTTGTAATTAACTTTCTTGACTGGCGTGTGGACCGAGTCGATCGGGATGTAACCGAGCGAAAGATCCTCGTCGAAGTTCCGATCGGCGGAGACGTAACCACGCCCGCGCTTCAAGCGCATTTCGACTTTCAGGGATCCACCTTCGCTCACGGTCGCGATGTGCACGCTCGGATCGAGAATCTCGACGTCAGCGTCCGTTTCGATATCGGCAGCCGTGACTTCGCCGGCTTCCTCTTTATTGATTCGCAGCGTCTTGGGCTCGCTGCTGTGCAGCTTAAAAGGTACTTGTTTGAGATTGAGAATAACGTCAGTGGCGTCTTCCACCACCCCTTTGATCGATGAAAATTCATGCTCGACGCCTTCAATCT
>DATNDM010000501.1:0-2875 GCA_035553235.1 Pyrinomonadaceae bacterium
GTACAGGGAGCGGTAGCGACCTGGTCAGTGATCAGCATGCGATATTTCTAATGGTTCTTGATTCCGATGGTTTCACCAGGTCGCTACCGCTCCCTGTACTGACCCGATCCAAGCCTCATCCCGACTTTTGAGGCAAAGCCGATCAGCATGCAACATTCTAATGATCTTGATTCCTATGGGTGGACCAGGTCGCTACCGCTCCCTGTACTGACCCGATCCAAGCGCCATCCCGACTTTTGAGGCAAAGCCATTCTACAACGATCCGCGCGATCCGTGGCGGACTCCTAAAAAATTAGTTGACACGCCCCCGGCGCCTCCCTATACTCCTAAAACCTTAGGAGACAATAATGGCGCGACCAAAGACCGAGAACCTGACCCCGCTCGAGCTCGAAATCATGCACGTACTCTGGGAAACAGGCCCCGCAAACGTGCAGACAGTACAACAAAAACTGAAACGCGAGCTCGCGTACACCACCGTCCAGACGATGCTCAACATTCTCGCGCGCAAGGGCAAGGCCAAACGCACTCTCAAGAATCGCGCTTACTTCTACAAACCCGCCGTCAGCCGCAAGCAAGTCGTCGGCAAACACGTCAAAGACATTGTCGACCGGCTCTTCGGCGGCTCGGCGGAAAGTCTCGTGATGAGTCTGGTGGAAACGAAACATCTCACACCCGCAAAGCTCGCGCGCCTGCAGAAGCTGGTCGAACAGGTGAAGGAGGACAAACCCGATGAGACAGAGTAGTCAACTACTGCTGACCTTTCTGCTGAACGCGTTCTGGCAGGTCGCACTGATCACAGCCTTCGCCGCGCTCGGTTCATGGCTGCTGCGAAACTCCTCCGTGCGTTATCGTCATTGCGTTTGGGCCACCGCTCTTTGTCTCGCGTTTTTCGTTCCGGCTTTTACTTCATGGAGGATGGTGCTCGACAGCACGCCTCAAACGATCCCGGCAGTGACGTTCGTCGCGGAAAGCGCTGCACCGCTCTCGCAGGAAACTGCTCCAGGACT
Organism: Pyrinomonadaceae bacterium; assembly: GCA_035553235.1. Lineage (GTDB taxonomy): Bacteria > Acidobacteriota > Blastocatellia > Pyrinomonadales > Pyrinomonadaceae > PSRF01. Next base: position 1,008 of record DATNDM010000501.1, read on the forward strand.
TTCCGTCCCAACGATCTCACTGCCGCCGGCATTTGAGTTGAACCAAACCGTCGCGTTCGTGCTGTTCGCAATCTATTTCGCGTTCGTCGTGTACAGCATTTCCAAGTTGACAAAAGCCTGGCTGACCACGCGAAACATTCGACGTCGAGCGTCTGAGATCGAGCCGAACGACAGCGTTGCGGAAGTCATTCAACGCTGCGAACTGGAGTTTGGCACACGCCACGTCCGATTGTTTCGCTCGGAAACGCTGCCCGTTCCCGTAACCGCTGGAATCTTTCAGCCGGTGATCATTTTGCCCGAAGCGCTTTTGCGTGACGGCAATGTCGATTTACTCACCTCCGCAATTGGCCACGAGTTTATTCATGTGGCGCGCCGCGATTACGTGCTCAATCTGATTTACGAGTTGCTCTTCATTCCGATTTCATTTCACCCTGCCGCGGCTTTATTACGACGACGGGTCCGCGAGACTCGTGAACTCTGCTGCGACGAGCTGGTGGCCGAGCGCATCCTGAATGCCGAAGTTTATGCGCGCTCGCTCGTAACGCTCGCCAGCCCTGCACCATCTCTGCATCGTCTCTCCGTTACTACAACCGTCGGCATCGCCGATGCTGACATCCTGGAGGCCCGAATCATGTCATTGTTAAAGAAACCCGATTTTCACACACGCTGGAAAAGATCGTTGCTGATAGTGGTTGCGTTGTTACTGCTGGTGCCGTGCGTCGCGGCGGTGGCGTTCGCGATGCGATTTGACGTGCAGACTAATGCGCAGGAACCTACGACGCAGGAGAAGGAGCGCCGCGAAAAAGAGACACTAGAAACGAAGCGGCGCGATGGTTCCGGCGAAGAATTCAAGGTCCGCGTGTCGACCGACCCCAGGGTTCGCGAAGAGATCGAGCGCAAGGAGCGCGTCGAAGTGGAGATGCGCGAAGTACGGCAGGCTGCGTTAGTTCGACTCGCGAAGATCAACATGGACCAGGCGATTCAGATCGCTACCAGCCAGCAACCCGGCAAGGTGCTGTTATGCAGTCTGGAGGCCACTCACTGGGAAGCGCCCGGCAAATTGGCGAATGATGGAGTGGTTTTTTATCACGTCATGATCGCGAATGAAGGTGAGGTCGGCGCCGCACACATCTGGGTCAACGCCGTTGACGGCACGATCATCAAGACCGAAAAAGAATTGCCTCGCAAACGCGAACCATAAACTCGAGCCGCAAATTTACGCGGATGACCGCCGATCAAGCCGCTCTCTTGTCCACTTCTGATCCGCGTTCATCCGCGTTCATCCGCGGCCTCAAACTTTCCATCAACTCCTCAAATCCAACCAGATCCAGTGACTGTGGACCATCCGAAAGCGCCCGCTCCGGGCACGGATGCACTTCAATCAACAACCCGTCCGCACCCGCCGCAACGGCAGCCTTCGACATCGGCGTTATCAAACTCCGCATACCAGTACCATGCGACGGATCGGCCATGACGGGTAAGTGCGACAACTCCTTCACCAGCGCGACTGCCGCGAGGTCTAGTGTGTTGCGTGTCGCCGTCTCAAAAGTCTTGATGCCGCGCTCGCACAACACCACGTTCGTATTGCCACCCGCGAGCAGATACTCAGCCGCCAGCAACCACTCCTTTACCGTCGCCGATGGCCCACGTTTCAAAAGCACGGGTTTCGAAACGCACGCGAGTTTGCGCAAAAGCGAGAAGTTCTGCATGTTGCGCGCCCCAACCTGCATCATGTCGGCATACTCCTCGACGATCTCGACGTCCGCTTCGCTCATCACTTCCGTCACGATCGGCAGACCAGTCTCGCGACTCGCTTGTTCCAGTAGACGCAATGCTTCGACACCGAGCCCTTGAAAGTCGTACGGCGA
>DATNDM010000502.1:0-2203 GCA_035553235.1 Pyrinomonadaceae bacterium
CGGCCACTTCCAACACCAAAACGAAACAGCGACGCCCGGTTACTACTCGGTCAAGCTCGACGAGGACGACATACTCGTCGAACTAACAACCACAGCGCGCGCAGGCATGCATCGTTACACGTTCCCCCGCACCAACAACGCAACGATCGTCCTTGACCTCGCACATCGCGACAAAGTGCTCGGCTCCGCTCTACGCGTGCTCGGCGTGAACATGGTCGTCGGTTGGAGAAGATCTTCATCATGGGCCAAAGATCAGGTCGTCTACTTTGCCCTTGAATTTTCGCAGCCCTTCACCGCGTACGAAGCGAATGAGGCTGAAAGAAAAACGTATTTCCACTTCGATACACGAACGGGCGCGCCGGTGCTCGTGAAAGTCGGTATTTCCGCTGTCGACATCGACGGCGCGTTGCAAAATTTGCGCGCGGAGATCCCTCATTGGGACTTCGACAAAATTCGAGCCGATGCGAAAGCCAGATGGAACGCTGAGCTCAACAGGATCACGGTGAGCGGCGGCACGGCTGCGCAGCTAACGAACTTCTACACGTCGCTCTATCACGTGATGACGGTGCCGAATCTCTTTATGGACGTGGATAGACGTTATCGCGGTCGAGATTTCAAAGTGCACGTCGCCGAGGGTTTTTCCAACTACACCGTCTTCTCGCTTTGGGACACGTTTCGCGCGGCGCACCCGCTCGACACGATCATCGATCGGAATCGGACGCGCGATTTCATCAAGACGTTCCTCGCGCAGTACGAGCAGGGCGGACGCCTGCCCGTTTGGGAACTCGCCGCCAACGAGACCGACACGATGATCGGTTATCACGCCGTTTCAGTCATCGCCGATGCGATCGCGAAGGGAATCATCACCGGCTACGATCTGAACACAGCATTCGAAGCGATGAAGCATAGTGCTGAACTACGGCAGCAACGCGGTTTGGCTGCGTACATCGATCAGGGATTTATCGGAACGGAAGACGATCGCGAATCAGTTTCGAAAGTGCTCGAGTACGCTTATGACGATTGGTGCATCGCGCAAGTCGCGAAGAAGCTTGGCTGGACGGCGGATTACGAGCGCTACATGGCGCGCGCACAGTCGTACAAAAACGTTTTTGATTACTCCAGCGGCTTCATGCGCCCGCGCAGCAACGGCAACTGGGTCGACCCGTTCGATCCGCGCGAAGTTACGTTTGCGTTTACTGAAGCGAACTCGTGGCAGTACACGTTCTTCGCACCGCAAGACCTCGGCGGACTGATCGCGTTGATAGGCGGACGCGAAAAGTTCGCGCGCAAGCTCGATCAGTTATTCACGACCGACAGCCGCACGACGGGCCGCGAACAAGCCGACATCACGGGACTGATTGGACAATACGCGCACGGCAACGAGCCGAGTCATCACATGGCTTATCTCTACGACTACGTGGGCCAACCGTGGAAGACTCAAATGCGCGTCCGGCAGATCATGGACCAGTTTTACAAGCCCGAGCCTGACGGCTTGATCGGAAACGAAGACTGCGGGCAGATGTCAGCGTGGTACGTGTTGAGTGCGGCGGGCTTTTATCCAGTGACGCCGGGATCGACAGTTTACGCGATTGGATCGCCCTTGTTTCCCGAAGTGCGATTCGATCTGGGATACGGAAAATCGTTTGTGGTTCAGGCAGTGAATGCTTCAGAGCGCAACGTCTACATTCAATCGGCGCGGTTGAATGGCAGACCGTATAAAAAATCGTTTCTGTTGCACGACGATCTTGTAAAGGGCGGCGAATTGGTTTTGGTAATGGGACCGCGGCCGAATGCGCGTTGGGGAGTTGGTCCAGGGAACGAGCCGGTGTCGCGTATCACCGCTCCAGAGATCGTTCCCGTGCCGCTGATCAAAGCCGCTGGGCAAACATTCAGAGGACAAACGCAGATCGAGATCGCTTCGCTTGATAATAAGCCGGTCGAACTTTTTTACACGACTGACGGTTCTGAACCGAGTGCTAAGTCACAGCGATTTACCGAACCATTCTTCATCGCAGCAGACGCGACCGTGAAAGCTTTGGCGATTGCTGCTGACGGCAGGCGCAGTCAGGTCGTAACAGCGAAGTATCACCGCATCCCACACGATTGGAAGATCACGTACGAGTCACGTTACAGCTCGCAATACACGGGCGGCGGCGACTTCGGACTGATTGACGGCATTCGCGGCACAGCGAACTGGAGTGGC
>DATNDM010000503.1:0-8583 GCA_035553235.1 Pyrinomonadaceae bacterium
ATCGGGGGCAAGGAAGATCGATCGAATGACAAGCTCATCCTGAGTGAAGTCGCGCGTAGAGTCGGCTCGGGCAAACTCGTGGTGACGACTGTGGCGATGGCGAATGACACTGAGGAACTGTTTGAGCAGTATGAAAAAGCATTTCGCTCGCTGGGAGTCAAACACCTTTACAATCTGGAGATAAACGAGCGTGGAGAAGCTACGCTTCCGAGTAAAGTCAAAATACTCGACGATGCCAGCGGCGTGTTCTTCACCGGCGGCGATCAAATAAAGATCACGAGCCAGATAGGTGACACGCCCATCTTCGAACGTATTCGCGAGATCTATGACGATGGTGGCGTGATCGCCGGCACGAGTGCGGGCGCTGCGGTCATGAGCGAAACCATGCTCGTCGAAGGTGGCGATGAAAACTCACACGTGATTCGCGGCTCGGTCCGAATGGCTCCGGGGCTGGGTTTGATCGCCGGCGTAGTCATCGATCAGCACTTCATGGAGCGCGGGCGGTTTGGGCGTTTGATCGGCGCCGTGGCCCAGAACCCGAAGAACCTCGGCATCGGTATCGATGAACAGACCGCGATCGTGGTTGAAAGAGGAAACGGATTTTACGTGCTCGGTTCGGGCGGCGTGTACGCAATTGACGGTACAGGCGTGACGTATTCGAACGTCGCTGAAGAAGATCCGCACAAGACGATTTCGATTTACAACGTCAAGATGCACATGCTGAGCCAAGGCGATCGTTTCGATCTCCTCAACCGTCAGCCGCGCCAGATGAAGGGACGGGCGGCGGAAAAGCTGCCGGAGAAGGAAGAGGAACAAACAGCCCAACCCGCATAAATATCAAGCCAGAAAATCAAACCAGGAAGGGATAAATCATGAAGAACAAGATGCTGCTTGCAAAAGCACCGACAGATTTGTTGTACCAGGCGTTGGAAACAGAGAAGGGTGGCGTGCAGGTTTATGTGACTGCATTGCGCTGCGCGATTAATCAGGATTTCAGAGAGGAGTTGAACAAGTATCTGGAGCAAACCAAGAACCACGTACAGATCTTGTCTGACATTCTCAATGCGCTGGAGCTGGATCCCGACGCGGAAACTCCCGGTCGTAAAGTCGTTCGTTACATCGGAACGTCACTCGTGAAGGCGATGGAAATGGCACTGCGATCGACAGATCCGCAGTCGGCGCAGATTGTGGCGGCTGAATGCGTCGTGTTTGCTGAAACCAAGGACCACCTGAATTGGGAGTTGCTCGGTGAGCTCGCGAAGAACGCAGACGAAGCCGAAGCGGCATTGATCATGCCCGCATATGAGCAGGTCGAGGAAGAGGAAGACGAACATCTCTATCACAACCAGGGTTGGACACGAGAACTCTGGATCGAGGCGTTGGGTATGCCGGCAGTCTTGCCGCCACCCGAAGAAGAACGCGACGTAACGACTGCTGAAGACGCCGCGAAGGCGAAGAAGGCGCGCACCAAGAAAGCCGCCGCGCGGTAATCTTAACTCTTCTCTGCGCAACCTCTGTGTCCTCTGCGTCTCTGCGGTGACTTAATCGCTCGGCGAACATCACCGCAGAGACGCAGAGGACGCTGAGGTTGCGCAGAGAAAACCAGAACGAGAAAGGGGTAGGGAATGAGTCAGACCAGGAACAAGTCGCAAACGAAGAATAACAAAGCCAATTCCACACAGAATCACGTTGAACCCACAAACGGAGCCGGTCTCGGCGCGAACAATTTGAAGCTCGACGATCTCGCGCCCAACGTCGAAGACTCGGCCGGTGAGTTTCTCTCGACCAATCAGGGCATTCGCGTCAACGATAATCAAAATTCACTCAAAGCAGGCGATCGTGGTCCAACCCTGATCGAAGATTTCATCTTCCGCGAAAAGATGACCCACTTCGATCACGAACGCATTCCGGAGCGCGTGGTCCACGCGCGCGGCACGGCCGCACACGGCTATTTCCAGGTTTATGAATCGATGGCCGAATACACCAAGGCCCACTTTCTCCAGGATCCGTCAGTGCAAACACCTGTGTTCGTCCGCTTTTCCACCGTCGTGGGATCGCGCGGCTCGACCGACCTTGCTCGCGACGTGCGCGGCTTCGCGGTCAAGTTCTACACGCAGGAAGGGAACTACGATATCGTCGGCAACAACATACCCGTGTTCTTCATCCAGGACGCGACCAAGTTCCCTGATCTTGTCCATGCCGCCAAGCCTGAGCCTCATAATGAAATTCCGCAGGCGGCTACTGCGCACGACACCTTCTGGGACTTCATCTCGCTGATGCCCGAGTCGATGCACATGATCATGTGGGTGATGTCTGACCGTGCGATACCGCGCAGCTTACGGATGATGGAAGGCTTCGGCGTGCATACGTTTCGATTCATCAACGCCCGAGGCAAAGCGCGCTTTGTTAAGTTTCACTGGAAACCGTTGCTTGGATTGCACCAGGTTGTTTGGGATGAGGCGCAAAAGATTTCCGGGAAGGATCCGGACTTTCATCGTCGCGATCTCTGGGAAGCGATCGAGAATGGCGACTTTCCGGAATGGGAGCTCGGTGTTCAGATCGTCGAGGAGAAAGACGAACAGAGTTTTCCATTCGATCTGCTCGATGCGACCAAGATCATTCCGGAGGAGCTCGTTCCGGTACGTCGCATCGGCAGGCTGACGTTGAATCGTAATGTGGAAAACTTCTTCGCCGAAACAGAGCAGGTCGCTTTTCACACCGGAAACATCGTCCCGGGAATTGATTTCACTAACGATCCATTGCTGCAAGGACGGCTGTTTTCTTACCTCGATACACAACTGCTGCGTCTCGGTGGTCCAAACTTTCACGAGATTCCAATCAACCGGCCAGTCGCGCCAGTTCATAACAACCAGCGCGACGGTTTCATGCGCCAGACGATCAATAGAGGACAGACGAGCTACGACCCGAATAGCCTGCGCGGTGGATGTCCATTTCAGGCGGGCGTCGATTTCAGTGGGTTTGCGAGCTATGCGGAAAAGATCGACGCGGCAAAGGTGAGGCAGCGCAGCGCGAGTTTCTTCGATCATTTCAGCCAGGCCACGCTCTTCTACCGGAGCCAGTCAGCGGCGGAGCAGAATCACATCGTACGTGCGTTGCGGTTCGAGTTGGGCAAGGTAGAGACGCCGCCGATTCGCGAACGCATGCTCGGCTTGTTGGCCCAGGTCGATACCGATCTGGCGAAGCGCGTCGCGTCAGGACTCGGATTGACTGTGCCGAAGAAGCTCGAAAAGCCGATGAATATGAGTGTTCCGGCCGACAGCGATCCGCGGAAGTTTCAACCGAAGCGTCCCGAGGAGGAGCTCGAACCTTCCCCGGCTTTGCGGATGGTCGACAATCCGAACTTTCCGCTGAAGACGATCAAGACGCGCAAGATCGCTTTCCTCGTAGCCGATGGATTCAATGAAGCTTCAGTGCTGGACATGAAGATGGCGTTGATGAAAGCGGGAGCACTAGCGATGACGGTCGCACCTCGGTTAGGCGTGTTGAGTGGGGCCGGAGGCGAGACGTTGAATGCAGATTTTAGTCTTTTGACGGCTTCGTCTGTTTTATTCGACGCCGTTTACGTGCCGGATGGTGAAGCCAGCGTGGCGGCACTGCAGGCTGGACCAGAAGCGGTGGACTTCCTGCGCGAGGCTTACCAGCACTGCAAGACGATTGCGGGGCATGGTGCGGGAGTGCAGTTGTTGGAGAATGCCGGGCTTGGTGAATCGATGGCTGATGCGGGCCTGATCGCGAACCGCGACGGTGATGCTCGGACGTTGTCGGAAAACTTCATCATCGGCATCGCCCGCCACCGCCACTGGGAGCGCGAAGTGATTTTGTGATCTGAATTAGCCACAAAAAGCACAAAGGCTCAAAGTCAGCAGAATTGTTTGAGCTTTTTGTGCTTCTTGTGCTTTTTGTGGCCAAGACTCTCCGTGATCGGACGTTATAAGAAGATGGTTCTGTGCCTGTTCGGCGATGCAGCAAATGCTGGCTTTGACGGGCCGAAAATGGTATAACCAACCCATCCGTTAACCCCCTAAGCTTTCGTTCGGTCGACCCCCACCTCCGAACTCGTCCCCTTGTCCGTGCGGGTTTTGCGTTCAACTCCTTTCAAGGGAGGCTCGATGTTCAAATCACTCGCGTATGCCGCTGTTTTGCTGCTTTGTATTTCGTGTGCCGGCCTGGCCCAGACCACTACGAACTACTCCGACAACCCGAGAAATACCAACACTGCCGACCGGTCACCCGAAGCCAAGGCCGAAGCTAAACGATTGTACAAGGAAGGCGTGAAGTACGGTCTCGCCGGGCTGTTTCCACAAGCCGTCGAAATTCTGCAGCGCTCAGTAAAACTCGATCCTGAAAATGGCGACGCTCATTACGCTTTGGGCCATGCGTATTTCGACCTGAAGCAATATCGCAATGCGATTGAGAGTTTGAAGGCCGCGGTCCGGCTCAACCCAAACGATTCGCAGGCGCGCGATCGGCTCGGCCTTGCCCGCGCCATGCTTTGGGAAGAGGACAGCGCGCGGCTCAACGCGGAGCGGCAAAAGGACAAACCTAAACCTGAGCCCGTTGCGGAACAGGTTTCGATGACCGCCAAAGTGCCGCCGGCCCCTGTGCCTGCCGGGCCCGAAAAGACGCTCGACAAAGTCCCCGATAAGGCCCCGGAAAAAGAGAAAGCGACCGAAACAGTTGCCGACAAGGATCCCGCTGAGAAGGTTCCTGAGAAAGCCGTAGATACTTCAGACGAAGTAAACGCCGCCGCAAACGATTCAGCACTCACGAAGATCTATCGCGTTGGACCAAACGACGTGCTCGACATTCGCATCAACGACAACACGTCACAATCAACTCTGTTCACGATCACCGCGTCCGGATTTCTTGAGCACCCGATGCTCGCCGAACCGCTGCAAGCCGGAGGCCTAACGACTGACGAGATCGGCAGCCGCATCGAAGCCGAGTTGAAGCGACGCGCGTTGATCGACGATCCAAAGGTGTCTGTGGGTGTGCGCGATTACGCGAGTCACACGATCCTGGTGAGTGGACTCGTGAAAGACTCGGGCACGAAGATCCTCAGACGTGAAGCGATTCCGCTCTACGTCGTCGTCGCCGACGCGCAACCGTTGCCCGAAGCCGCGCACGTTACGGTGTTGCGAAACGAGTCGAATCAAACCTTCGACGTGGACCTCACCGAATCAAGCGAGATGAACCTGCTCGTGCGACCCGGTGACGTGATCACGCTGCATCCGAATGTGACGCAGTTTTTCTACATCGGCGGCGAAGTGAAGTCGTCGGGCGAGAAGACTTACCGGCGTGGTCTGACGTTGACGCAGGCGATCATCGTCGCCGGCGGCGTTACGCCGAAGGCAAAAGAAGCACGACTCGGTCGTGACGATGGTAAAGGCTTTTTAATCGTCACGAAGTTTAAGCTGAAAGAGATCGAGTCGGGCAAGGTGCAGGATCCAACCGTCAAGCCAGGCGATCGGATCACTATCAAGGAATAAAGCTATGGCTGCGACGTTGAGACAATTTAATACGCCGAGAGCGGAGTTGTGGCGCGTTGCCGAGAGCGGCGATGTTGACGAGTTGCTTCGTGTGCTACCAGGTGTTGACGACATCAACGCACGTAATCGATATGGCATGACGGCGTTGATGAAGGCTGCGTTTTTTGGTCACGAGCCGATGGTGCGTGCACTGCTCGAACACGGAGCGGATCCAAACATCACCCGTAACGATCGATTCACTGCGCTCGCGCTCGCTGCGTTCTTTGGTCACGGCGAAACAGTAAAGGCGTTGATCGAATACGGCGCAAAGACTGACGCCGTGACACGTGCTGGTGCATCTGCGTTGACGTGGGCCAAGGTCCGAACTTTTGACGAGGTTGCGCGTTGCCTCGAGGCGTACGCGCCAAAGCGCGTAAGCGCTACTCCGACACCGGTGCGGCATCCCCCAACACCGGTTGATGTCACGCCCGTTGAAGTGAAGACGCTGACGGATCCGCCTGAGATCTGGGATCTGGTCCACGAAGTGCCGCGTGATTTCGATCCGCGGTCGGCGTTTGTGTTACGAATCACGTCGATGAAGCGAACGCTTGCGCTGGCTGCATGTGTGGTGGTGCTGTTGCTGGTCGGAGGTGGAGTTGCCGCGTTCAAGTTGCGGAACTCGCGGTCGATCGGTCTACCGGCCGAGGTTCCTCCTGTTCAGGTTGCAGCTGAAACAACTGTGAGTAGTCCGGCACCGGCGCAAGCTGTTGCCGAGAGTCAGCCGGTTGAAGTTGTGAATGACAATCACGCGCGGACGGCGCCGAATAAAGCGCGTCTGTGGATACGGCAGCCGAGAACATTTCCGACTGTAGCTGAAGCGTCCCCGGAAACTGTCGAGATCAAGGAAGCGCCCGTGGTCGCGACGCCGCAATTCGAGTCACCTAAACCGGCGGCGCCTGCAGTGAAGAGTAATCCCAATCCGGCCGCCGTAATCGCGCCTCCGAAGAGTGCACCACCGAAGGGCAAAGTGATTCAGTGGCCTTAAAAATTTAGCCGTGGCGACCTGGCGACCTAATACTCAGCAAACGCATCGTCCGGATAGCAGTACAGCCAACGCTCTCCTGGTTGCGCCGACGCAATCACCGGATGACCACTCGCGCGCGCATGCTTCGACGCATGCTTGTTCGGCGAACTATCGCAACAACGCGTCGTACCGCACTGCTGGCAAGTCCGCAAGTGGACCCACTGCGCACCAATCTTCACACACTCTTCGCAAACCAATTCCTGCGGCTGCCTGATCTCGTCAACCGCAGCGATATGAACACATACATCTGTTGCCATCCTGCTAGTATACAGGCTGGCTTCGATAATCTACGCGTCGACTGCGATCGTAAAAATCTAAATCGTTATTGATTGGCAGATCCAACTTCGTTGATGCTTTGCCCGACTTATCACCGCCGCGAATCACGCCTGTTTCGTCGACGTAAAACGACCTGGTGCCCGTGGTGCCATAAGTCATCGGCACACCAACCGCTTCAAAACCCGGGTAGTCTGATTCGTGATTCGTCAATTCCACCGTGAACTTGTAACCGCTCTTGGTGCCCGTTGCGAGCCTGACATCGATCAAATTCGCGGCCGCGAGTTCATCTAGTGTTCCATATTTACCGTCGCCCGTCGTGGCCTGGTAAGTCGCTTCCGCTGACACCAGTGTTCGTAGTGAAGACATCGCTGCGCCTTCGTTCGCGGCGCGACGCGAGGCGAGTAAGTTGGGAACCGCGATTGCCGCGATAATGCCCATCGGGACAAACGAAACCAGCGACACGATATTCAACACGAGAGCAGCTATCGCCAGGCCGCGTCCGCCGTATTGCCACGGATCGTTCTTGATCTTGCTCATCGCGAGACACGCCAGGACGATGCCGGCGATAGCGCCGACGCCGATCAGGCCGGCAGTGAAGAATCCGATGATGCCCAGGACCAGTGCGGCGATGGCGAGTCCTTTTTTTTGTCCTTCCATTTGATCTGGCTCGTCATAGTGTGAGTTGTGGACGGGAGTTGGTGACGGGAGGGGGTACGAACGCTGGCCGAGCGGGGCGCCACAAGCTTTGCAGTTCTCGACGTCTGACCAGCCTACAAAGCCGCATTCGACACATTTTGTACTCTTCATGTTGTTTGTCCTTCGTGATGGGGGATGAAACAGGCGGGTTTGCCCTTCGGGAGGAAGGGCCGGAAAACATACTACTGAGATGGGGTTCGGGAGGTCAACAAAATAGTTAGGACAGGATTTACAAGATTCTTTCAGGATGAACCTGCAAATCCTGCGAATCCTGTCCAACTAAGTGGGGACAAATGCCCGTCTGATGAATTAGGAGGTTGCCGCAGCGCTCTTTGTCTTGGCGCGCTCCTGTTGCATGTACTCCCTCATCGCCGCGATGTGTCCGGGACTGCGCTGTTCCGACCACTCCTCAAATCGCCTCGCCGCAGTTTCGAGGTTTTTCAGCATGTTCGGGTCTTTGTACATCTCTCGAAACTGTGGCACGACCGGTTTTAGCAGTTCCCAAACGAAAAAGAACTCGCCACTCGTCTCGAAGAACAGATCTTCGCTGAGCAGTCCGTAATTGAGCAGCGCGCACGCCTGCTCCCAGTAGCCAATTACCATTCCGACGTTAGTGCCCGCTTCGGTGCCGGGCGCGGCCAATTTCATTGCCTCTTCGATCGTATCGGCACGGTAGTTCTGCTGAACCCAGTCGCGTGCCTGTCGCAGCCGGGCCTCGCGCCGCAAATCGTAAACTTGAAGGTGCAGTTGTGCTTGTTCATGCGTAGGTTTAGTTCCCATGAGTGTCCTTTCTATTTGTCTATCCGGGTCGATTTATTTACTTCAACTCCCGCTCCCGGGAAAAATTCCAGATTCTGATCTTACGTCGAACGACGCCGGCTGAGATCGACAGTCTTGGGCTTTGCCTCAAAAGTCGGATGTCGCTTGGATCGGGTCAGTACAGGGAGCGGTAGCGACCTGGTCAAACCATAGGAATCAAGAATTATTAGAAATATCGCATGCTGATCACTGACCAGGTCGCTACCGCTCCCTGTACTG
>DATNDM010000504.1:0-8723 GCA_035553235.1 Pyrinomonadaceae bacterium
ATGCGCGTGATCGATCCGGAATGGCAACTGTCGAATATCAGAGTCACGTTGGACGTCTTCTGTGTCAGGCGCGAGAGCCATTCCTGAATGTCGGTGTCGCGAATGTCACACGGCTCAACCTGGTGAGGCCACGCCGGATTCATTCGACCGCTATCCGAAGGCATTATCGATTCGTCGTATCCCGTGGGCTTGTCGCCGCGCGCCGCGAGGCGCGACCCGTGACCGCTGTAGTGGAAAACGACTATGTCGTCAGGCCGGCACGCGTCGACCAGCTGGTCCATCGCGGCGCGTATCCTTTGTGCAGACGCGTTCTCGTCGCACAGCACCGAGATGTTCTCGGGCGGAAAACGAAACGCGGTCTCGAGTGTTTGTTTCATCACCGCGACGTCGTTCACGCATCCTCTGAGCTGAGAAAAATCTGGCAAGTTTGGATATTTATTGACTCCAATCAAAAGCGCTCGTTTGTTCGTTGAGAGATTGGTCATACATCGCTCCATCGCTGCCGGTGATTGCGGATTCACCAAGAAATGCGCTGAGCGTCGATTAATTACAGGAGTTTTTGCGGGGCTCGCGATTACTTTTGCGGGTCGGCGACCCGGAAGGCGTAGCTGTTGACCTGATCGTAGCCGCCACTTTGGTTGGCAAGGCTCAAATCGATTTGATAGTCGCCGGGTTTGAGATAGTTGACGGGAATGAGGAGACGAATCTGAGGACCGCTCTCGGTGTTTTGTGCACTTAGATTAGGTACCGCAAAGAGTTCATGGCGCTGATCGTCAAAGACGAGGACGCGATACTTCCGCGCTCCGAACTGCGTCAGGTTCAAATGAAATTCGAAAACTTTGTCGGGTGTCGTATCGAAAGCGATGCGGGCCATCGCACCGCCGGAACGATGCGCAACGTCGAGATCCACAGTGGATAAAATATTTTCCGGTGCAGCGCCTGCTGAGTTCAGACGGGCGAGTTCAGCTTCGACCGCCTGGCGATTCCGGGCGGAAAGATCCGGGCGACTCGGCGAAGCAAAAAACCATATCGCAACGGCAAGAAACAGTAACGCGATAGCCACGGTTGCGTAAGCCGTCTGTGGGCCAAAGTGAAAAACAAAGCGGCGCCAGAAGCTAGCGTGTGTAATCACGGGCGGTTGTGGTTTCGCACGTGAGGGCGGTCTGATGATTTCAACCGTCTCTTTCATGCTGTCATCGGGTCTTAGAATTTCGACTGTTTCTTTCGCGCTGTCATCCGGTGTGATGATTTCCAACGTTTCTTTGGCGCTGTCATGCTTCGAGGAAACAAATTCCTGAAACGCTACTTCGTAGTCGAGGTTGAACTGATTGGCTTTGGTCGCGTTATAGCGCGCGGATAAAAGCCTGCTCTCCTGCGGCGTTAGCCGTCCCGCCTGCTGATCCGCAATCAATTCACCTTCGACTATCTGCACTTCCTCGGCAAAGTCGGGCTCCGCAAAAATGCGGTCTTCAAGCTGCTCGACCTGGTCGTCCGGTAGTTGGCCCAACAGGAATTGGCGGATTGTCTGGTTTTCTTGCTCGAAAGTCTTCATTTTTGGAAAAGCGTTAACTGCCGGAACACGTCCCTATATTGTTATGCAGGATCGGCCCTTTTGTTTCACTTTTTACTTCATTAATCCCTCGATGCAGAGGCGCAGCCGTCTCTTCAACCGGTGGGCCATCACTCTCAGCATATTAATCGTCGCACCCATTTCCTCCGCGAGCTGGTTGCGCGCTGTGCTCAACTTGACCGGCGGACTCTCCACGCAATACCGCAAAAGAAACCCCTGATCCTTCGCCGACAACCTGGCCCAGCACCGTTCCAGGCTCTTGAAGTACAGTTCCCGGCGCTCCGCAGCTTCAGGACTCGAAAAGATCGGCAGGTTGTCCGGCAAATCCTGTTCAGGCGGACGCCGCCAGTATTCCGCGATTACGCGTCGAGCCACCGCCAAAAAGTAGTACGACGGCGCGCCGACGAAATCTTTGGCAATCTCCGTCACTCGCCGCGTCACTCGGTCGATAACTTCATCCGCCAGCGCCAGCGGGTCCAACGCGCCACGCCGGCGAAAATAGTCGATCAGGTTCTGACGAATCTGTTCGTACTTCTCGCCCGCCTTATTCCGATCCTCGTCGAGCCACAACAGGAGCCTCTCAAATTCAAGGCTCGCGGTTTGGTCTACCGGCATGGTTTGTTTTGCTTCCAGCATCTTTTCACGAAGTGACCTGCGCATGCGCTGCCTTGCGTCTACTCAACCACGAATACGACAACCATGCCGCAATGCAGATGAACGCAGCTCCCGCCCAAATCAGTCGGGATTGCAAACGATTCCTCCACGACACAGCCGGCGTACGGTATTCACCCTGAATCACGAATGCGGACCAATAATAGGGAACCCTCGAGGGATCGGTCTGAAGCATCTTCAACTTCGCATCCCGCAAAGCCTGAGCGGGAGGCAGCTTATCCTGAAACATCGCATGATAGAAATTGGTCATCAGCGTGGCCGTTGTTTTATCTTCGACTGGCCAAAGACTTACAACCACGCTTTTGGCTCCGGCATACAAAAAGCCCTGTGTCAGTCCGACGAGGCCTTCGCCCGAAAGTTTTTCACCCAACCCTGATTGGCAACCGCTGAGCACAACGAGGTCCGCATTCAACCGCAGGCTATAGATGTCGTGCAACTGGAGCAGACCGTTCCGCGCACGGCCGTGTTCGTCCATCGTCGAGAGCAGGATTCCGGACAATGCGGGATAACGCGTGTTCACCAGACTGTGAGTGGCGAAGTGCAGGATGCGATAGTTATACCAGTCACGGTCGATCGTGCTCTCGCGATTTGCTGAGAAGCCGGTGAGCAGTACCGAGAGACCGGCGGGCGCAAACCGCATGATGCTTTGCGCTTCTTCTTCGGTGGCGAGTAAACGCGCCGGCGGCAGATATGAAGGATCGAATGGTCGATCTTCATCTGCATTCTGTGACGTCTTTGTCAACTCGGATGAAACACGCGGATCGTCACGTTCAAACACCGGATCGGCCCAAACTGCGATGCCGCGTGCTTGCGTCGGCATCGAGAGCTTCATCTGCCGCAGAATCATCAGCGACGAAAACGACGGCAGGTTAACGATCTCAAACTTCGTCAACAGCGGAAGATAGCTGTCCTTCGCGTCCAGCCTGCACGGCGGCAGAGATCCATCGGCGTTTGGCAGTGGTAAAGCGTCGAACGGTATGTATTGAAGAGTGCCGTCGGCGGCGATGAGAAGCCGCCGTGGTTCCTGAGTCGCCGGTAAAATCGATAGCAACGTCTGACTCAAACGCGCGGCAGTCGGACAAAATCGCTCTTCCGCGACAGGATATCGTTCGTGGTATTCCGCGAATCCCTCGTCCGGTTGTTTGCGCCGCGCGGTGAGTCCTCGATAAACCTCGAGAGCCATGTCTTCGAGTGTTCGTCTGCCTGGTAATTCACGAGCAATCACGTCGTTTGCTGTCACAAGCCAAACGTAACTGCGATCGTCACCGAGCAGGTACTCGAGCAGAACTGTATTGTCAGGCTCTTCGCGCAAACTCGCCTGCACCTGTGCGAGTGTCAGCGTTGCTGGTTGGATGAGCCGGTGAAACGCCGGACTCTGCGCCTTGATCTGAGTTTGCACGAAATCATAGTCGTTGTTGAGCTGTCTGAGCTCAGCTTCCACTTGCGCGTCCACGGCATCGTGCTGGCCGGTGTTCAGCATTTTGAGCTGATACGCGGCCTTTGCGCTTAACTGTTGCCGCAGTTGTCGTTCGCGCTGCAACAGATCCTGACTCACACCAAGCCGAATCTCACTCTGCGATTCCGCGAGCGTCTCCAGCAGCGAACGGGCGCGCGCCTGCTCGCTTGCTTCAAACGCTTTGGCTGCGAAACCTTTGTCGGGTTGTTCCCGATGCAACTGCATCAGAATGTCGACATATAACTCAAAATGCCGGCGCACCGACGCAAAGTAAGAAGAACGCCAGCTTTCGCCGACCAGTCGCGCGCGCTGATACTCGATCAACCCGATAGCCTTCGTGCTGTAGTCGAGGGCTTCTTTCAACTGCCCGTGCTGTTGAGAGATCGATGCCAACCAGAAGAGCGACTCGGCCTGTCCCTGCGGATCGTTGATGCGCTGCAGCAGTGAAAAACTGAGCAGGTATTCGTTGATTGCAGCAGCGCCTTGACCGCGCACGCGATGTATTTCGCCAAGGCCTTGATGCGCGAAGGCTTGTCTGCGAATGTCGGAGATCGACTCGTAGTAACGAAGAGTGCTTTGATAAACCTTTTCCGCTTCGTTCAATTTTTGTTGTTTGATCAGGATCGGCGCGAGGTCCATTGAGACAAGGGCTTCTATGCGTTTCTTGCCGAGCTTTCGGCAAAGTGCAAGACTCTCGTTCAGGTAGTCGAGCGCGCGCGGCAGGTCGCCGAGATCACGTGAGACGCGCCCGACATAATACGCGCCCACCGCTTCAGAGTCTCTGTTGCCGATGTCATGATTAAGGCGCATAGCCAAAGAGTAGTTGTCGAGGGCTTCCTGTTTTCGATTCAGATCTTCAAAGACTTTAGCGAGCCCGTTCGACGTGACGGCTTCGCCTTGTCGATCGCCGATGAGACGGAAAAGAGCTCTTGCGGTATTGTGTGCGTCGGCTGCCGCGTATCGATCACCAAGCAAAGTGAAGAGCTCGCCGCGGGCTGTTAAAGCGCGCGCTTCTCCTCGCTGGTCGCTGAGTTCTCGCCAGCCACTCAAAGCCGAATCAAACTCTTGAGTTGCTTCGGTGGTCCTGCCGGAGTCCAGATACGAGTAACCCAGGTTGAGATGGACCAAGGCCTCGCCTCGGCGGTCGCCTAAGCGTCGCAATCCCGCGAGGGCGAGGTCGAAAGATTGCATCGAGCCTTTCAGATCTCCGCGAAGGTACTGAACCTCGCCCCGATTGTTCTGCAACTGGGCCGTCAGTAACTTGCGATTTGAGTCTTCACTAACCGGCAGTTTCTGCAGTGTTCGTTCACATTCGTTGAAGATCGCGGTGGCCCGGTCTAAATCTCCGAGGTACAGCTGAACGTAACCGGTATTTGCTTGCTCAGTCAGTGTGAGGATTTCATCAGTGGTGCGTTTGCTTGCTGCGAGTGCGTCCGTAAATGCGACGAGGGCGTTCTTGTAATCGCCTCGTTCGAAATACGCTTCGGCGAGCTGTTGCCAGGCAGTTGTTGCTTCGGTCCACTGACCTTCCCGAGACCATGTGTTTGCAGCTTTTCGATAACCCTGGACGACATCGGCAAAGTCCAGGTTTGGAGATTTCAAGCGCAGGAGCTCGACGCGTTGAAACTCTGCCGCGGCCATCGCGGACCGGCGGTCACGTGAAGTTACCGGCCTTTGATGACTCAACTTCAATTCATATTCAGCAGCTAACGTCGCGGGTTCAAGTGAGGAAAGCGAGAGTTGATACCGGCCGCCGTGCGTTGCGATGACATTCATAGTCAGCGGACCGAGCCGAGTGTGCGGTACTTCGGGTAACGAACTGCCATCCGGTGCAACGCCTCGGACCAGCAATCGGAAGTCTCTTGCCGAAAGCGTAATCGTCGCGATCTGATCCTGTTCGAGGGTGAACTGAAACGTGTGAGTCTCACCTGAATTAACTGTTCCCTTCACCGCCGCGCCGGGCACTAACTCAGACGATTGGGCCTGCACGAGAGACGGCGCTGAACCAACTATCAACGTGCAAAGTAAGAGGCAGACACCAAACGACGATGACGGGAGACGTGGGCCCACAGTAGTCATAAAACGACTGACAAGGCGTCCTAAAAGGAGGTACTTGGGACTCTGCGCAAGTCGAGGTCTTGCGCCTTAAGGATAAAACGCGGGGCATTATACTTCAGCTTGACTTCAGTAGTTAAACCGGACTCCCGCTTAGCCACAAAAGGCACAAAGAAGAACACAAAAGGCACAAGCCGTATTAGCTGAATGTAAGTCGCCTCGCTGTATGGACCGAAATCGCCTCGCTAATGCCTTTCTCATTTGTGCCTTTTGTGTTCTTCTTTGTGCTTTTTGTGGCCAGGTTTTTACGCAGGGAAAGCGCTGCCGCGGGAGTGTGCGCTCCCGCGGCAGACGTGATGAGTGTTGATTGTCGAGGCGGTCACTCTGTGCGAAAGTCTCCAACCCCCTTGGTCTGCGCATCGCCGCCAGTTCGATCCCCGATAACATCTTTGGAGTCCATATCACCACCAGCGCGATCGGGTGGCACGGATTTGGTCTGGGCGTCGCCGCCGGTACGTTGCTGATTTAGTTCGTCGTTCATATTCATCCTCTCCTGTTTGCAATTGGTTGACAGGGTCTGCTCTGTCGTCGCTGTCCTGATATGCAGAGATCGCCCGACCGTTACGAGAAAAAATTTTGTCTGCACGCGAGTGTAATTTCTGATGCGCCGTTGCATTAACTCTTGGAAAGCAAATGCACGGCAGATTTATTCCAGGACGAGAAATCAGCGATGAGCTTTATGGACTACTCACCCCACGGCAACGTTCGCACTCTCCTCAGCGAACTTAGCGCCCTACTTCACGACGCGAGGGTCTGATGATCGAGGCAGCCTCACCATGCTCGATCGACGACGGAGGGTGGTGAGTTCAACTCCTGCAACCGCGCCGAAGTCACCTGTGCTTGCGGCGTTGCTGAGTTTTCTGCTGGTCGGTATGGGTCAGATTTACCTCGGACAGGTGGAGAAAGGGTTGTGCATGCTGGCGGTGGTGCTGTTGTTGCTGATGACGGACGTGCTCGGAGCAATCGGCATCGCCCTGCTTTTATTGAACGTGGTGGACGCATTCGTAATCGGAATGAGGATGAGAGATGGAAAGCAAACCGGAAAGTGGCAATTCTTCTTCAGTCGATCATGAGGGTGGACCAATTACTGCGCTGGAAAATGTTTTAATCCGTCTCGCGTGGTTGCGGCACTCGTGGCGGTTCCAGTCTTGTTTCCGGTTAGGCGTTTCAACTGGTCGGGCTTGACGATTGCAATCCCGACTTGCTGCAACGCCTTCAGACCTACCTTCACCGCCGGCCACCAGAGCGGCAGCGGCAGAGCGCGATGATGTTTGGCGATGCGCAACGCGACTGCGAGGCCGTTCAGGTCTTCGGGGCCGCAGATGGTTTCGATTCGGATGTCGTCATCGTGCTGTCGGATTAACTCGACTGTGACCCGAGTGAAGTCATCGACGTGCATCGGCGCGAACAGCAGATTGGAGTTGCCGTACAGCGCTGGAACGATCCGCCAGCGACGTGCGACCGCTAACATGCGATCGATCCCTTCATTGCTGCCACCGCCATAAATCTCCGCCGGACGAATGATCAGTAAACGATCCCAACTCATCCTTTGAAGTTCCTGCTCGGCCGCAAGTTTCGACTCGCCATACGCGCCGCTGCCCGGCGTCGCACAGCGCGTACTGATGTAGACAAACCGGGCGCAACCGTTGGCGCGCGTGGCTTCGGCGAGGCGTCTTGTTCCTTCGAGATTAACTTTCCAGTATTGCTGTTCGTCGGCTGCGTGCGTCACGCCCGCAAAGTGAATGACCAGGTCAAACGGCGGGAGAGTCCCGCGCAAGTCAGTCTCGAGATCCAAATCGATCACGTGCAGCCGCGGATCCGTGAGCGGAATGTCTTTCCGGTGACGACCGCACCAAAGTTCAACGTCGCTCTGCAGAAGCAATTGACGCAACACACCAACTGCAAGAGGCGACGAAGCACCGGTGACGAGGATTCGCATGATTTATGAATAGTGACCTAATTTAAACTGCTTCTCTGTGCAACCTCTGTGTTCTCTGTGTCTCTGTGGTTGTTTTTTTCGAACAATTCTTAACCACGGAGGCACAGAGAACACAGAGGTTGCACAGAGAAATCTCTCAACACCAGGGCACTACCGATTTATGAGATACGTTGCGGCCCGAGTGAAATACGTAATAACATCCCTGCGTGACCGGGCCACATTTTTCACTCGTAGTCCTGTGCTACCGCAGCGGACAGAGCATTATTCCATTCGTTGAACGTTTAGAGCGAACGTTGTCGCGCTGCAACTTCTCGTGGGAGCTCGTGCTCGTCGGAAACTACATCGAGGGCAGCGATGACGAAACTCCTCAAGTCGTCAAGAAACTCGCCGAACAATCGCCCAACATCCGTACCGTAATTCGCCCCAAGCAGGGCATGATGGGGTGGGACATGCGCATGGGACTCGACGCCGCGCGCGGCACGTACATCGGCGTGATTGACGGCGACGGACAGTTCCCGCCTGAGTCGATCATCGCGTGTCTGCTGAAATGTGAGCTGGAGGATCTCGACTTAACGAAAACATACCGCGTCATCCGCGACGATGGTCTGTATCGACGCTTAATCTCGGCGGTGTACAACGCAATCTTCAGTCTGCTGTTCGGATTCAAAGTCCGCGACATCAACTCGAAACCTAAAATCATGCGGCGCGATAAGTACGAACTGCTGCACCTGCAATCAGACGATTGGTTTGCCGATGCTGAGATCGTGATCCGCGCGCGTGAACTGGGTTTGAAGATCGGTGAAACACCCGTTCATTTCAAGGTCAACGACAACAGAGGTTCGTTTGTAAAGCCGAGGGCGATTCTCGAGTTTACCTCGAATCTATTGAAGTATCGGTTCTCACCCAATCAGAGGACGAAAGCCAGGTCGCTTTCTCGTTCCGCGGTGAAGTAAAGATAATCTTATTTTTAC
>DATNDM010000505.1:0-2988 GCA_035553235.1 Pyrinomonadaceae bacterium
GGGGTCGTACTGATCCAAAGAGCGATAAACGCGAACAAAAACTTCCTGAGTCAAATCTTCGGCGGTGTCGGATCGGGAGGTGAAGCGGTAAGCGAGGTTATAAATGCGGCGCGAATAACTCTGCACAATCTCTTCCCACGCCGCGCCGTCGCCTGCGCGACACCTGCGAACCAATTCGGCTCCTTCACTGACCGCCAACGCCTTAACAGCTCCCACGGTTTCGTCTCCAGGCACCTGTAAGTCGAATCGTTTACGACGCGTGCCAAAGTAAAGTTCAGGTTAAGTTTGCCACAACGGGGCACAAAAGAATATCCGGCGTTGCTCAACCGAACAATCATGTAGTAGGCTGTGCGACCGACCCAAGATGTTGTGGTTTGTCCTGACCTGAGTCTGATGCCCAGCGCCCCGAGCTATCGCAAATACATTGAATTCGCTGTTCTCTGTCTGCTGGCCACGGCGCTTCTGTGGTGGTTCGGCCGCAATCTCGATTGGAGCCAGGTTGGGCACGCGGTCGCCAACGCCGATCCGTTGCTGCTAATCATCGCCGTATTGATCATCTCGGCAGCCTACTTTGTCCGCGCATTTCGCTGGGGAGCGTTACTCAAACCACTCAGCGCCGCACACTTCGGCGACTTATTCGTTGCGACTACGATCGGTTTCAGTGCGGTGTTTCTGGTTGGCCGGGCGGGCGAGTTCGTGCGACCGGTCGTGCTCTCGATGCGCGATCCGCGCGTCAGGCCGAGCGCTTCGATCGTGACGATTGTCGTCGAGCGCATTTACGACATGACGGCCGTGGCGCTCATGTTTGCCATCAACCTGCTTTGGTTCAAACCGCCGTTTACAGTCGAGATTTCGTTCGAGAAGATTCGCGCGACCGGTTGGGGCCTTCTCGGCGTGACGATAATCGGCATCGTTTTTCTGATCTGGTTCAGATGGAAATCTGCGGTCGTGATCGGCTTATTCGAGCGTCTTTTCGAAAGCTGGCGCTTCATCCCGCGCAAGCTGGCCGAACTCGTCCTCCGTTTGCTCGAACAACTCGCACAAGCGCTGCGCGTCCTTGTTAACTTAATCGAACTGTTTGAGACGATCGGCTGGACAGCGTTGCTGTGGCTTGGAGTCGCCTCAGCGAATCTTCTGGTATTCCATGCGTTCCATTTAAAGGTCGGCCTGGGCGCAACGATCTTCGTGCTCGGTTGGTCTTTAGTCGGTTCGCTAGTGCCGACACCCGGAGGCGCTGCCGGGGCGTTTCACGCTGCGACTGCAGCGGGCCTGTTGTTTCTCGGTATTCAGAAGGACACGGCGGCCGCGTTGTCCATAGTCATGCACCTCGTCGATTTTGGTCCCGCAGTGTTATTTGGTGTCTTTTACGTAATCAGGGGGGATTTGAGCTTGGCAAAATTGCGCACGATAATTTCACCCGAACCATCGTAGGGCGACGGCGCGTTGCCCCATGAACTCCCGGAAAGGGGATCACCTACATGAAATGTCCATTCTGCGGCTATCTCGAAGACAAGGTCGTCGACTCGCGTGAGTCGCGCGAGGGCGATGCGATTCGTCGCAGGCGAGAATGTCTGAGGTGTGAGCGACGGTTTACGTCGTACGAGCGCATCGACGAGATACCCTACATGGTCGTGAAGAAAGACGGGCGCCGCGAAACGTTCGATCGCAACAAGGTGATGGCGGGCTTGTTGCGCGCGTGCGAAAAACGTCCGGTGCCGTCGGGTAAACTTGATAGTATCGTCAACGCGATCGAAAAGTATGTGCAGGAATCCCCCGAACGCGAACGCCCGACCAGCAAAATCGGCGAGATGATCATGCGACGCTTGAAAGAACTGGACAAAGTCGCATATGTTCGCTTTGCTTCTGTGTATCTCGAGTTTGAAGACGTCTCGGAATTTATGACCGAGCTCAAACACCTCGTGCGTACGCGGGCGACTGGTCCAACAGCCAAAAAGTGATACTTTCGAACCAGGGAATTCGGCAATGATCAAACCCATTCGCGCGACCGGATTAGAACGACTCGAGGTGCAGCGACTTCGCGATCGCGTGGGACGCCTCTATGCGGCTTTGCAGGAAGCGACTGAGGCAGAGAACCCGCTTGCTTCGGGCGCGTGGGCCCCGCCAGTTGACCTCTGCGAAACGCAAACGGGAATTTCGATCCGCGTCGAGTTGCCGGGTGTGACTGCGGACCAGATCAAGATCGGACTCACCAACAACAAACTCCGCATCTGGGGTGAAAAGAAACGCAGGCCCAACCGGCGCAAAGTTATTTCCTACCATTGCTCCGAACGCAGCTTCGGAAAGTTTGGACGGATCGTGCCGTTGCGCTGGACCTTCAGCCGCTGTGACGCGTCGGCGCACCTTTGCAACGGTGTGCTTCATATTCACCTTCCAAAGATAGAGGATCGCAGAGGAGAGGAGGTCCTAATAGAAGTTAAGGACGCCGGACCTGAGTAAGTACGTTTACTCACTCGAGACCGTCGATGATCAATTATGGCAATTGTAAAAGAACCAGAGTTTACTGAAACAATCGAAACGACTGCTGACACGGATCAGCAACTACAGATTCCTAACGAACTGCCGGTGCTGCCGCTGCGCGACATCGTGATTTATCCGTTCATGATCGTCCCGCTGTTTGTCTCGCGTGAGAAATCGATCCGCGCGGTCGACGAAGCACTCGCCGAGAACCGCATGATTCTGCTCGCGTCGCAGAAGGACCTCGATAAAGAAGAGCCGACAGCAGAGGATCTCTACGCTGTGGGAACCGCGGCCGTCATCATGCGCATGCTGAAATTGCCGGACGGCCGTATTCGCATTCTCGTGCAGGGACTCGCGCGCGCACACGTCGAATCTGTTGATACAACAGGTGAATACCTGCGTTCGAAGGTGAGCGTGATGCAGGAAGTCCTGCCGCCGGAACGATCGCTGGAAGTTGAAGCGCTCGTGCGCAACGTTCGTGCGTCGATGGAGAAGGCTATCAACCTCGGG
>DATNDM010000506.1:0-4274 GCA_035553235.1 Pyrinomonadaceae bacterium
GCCTGAGCCCAAAAGAAACTGACATAGTTGATCAGCAGATTACAGTTCGCAGCGAATGCCGTGACGCGTACGAGCCAGATCAGCCAACCGATCTCGAACGCGACCGCGGGTTGGAACGCTTCGCGCGCGTACAGATAAGGCCCGCCGGTTTCGTCGAAACGACTGCTAACCTCCGCGAAGCAGAGGATAATGAGCGCGACGACGAGCGCGCAGGCGACAAACGCGATCAGGCTGTAAGTACCGATTAAGGAATAAACTTTCGAAGGAAGACCAAAGATACCGGCGCCGATGATGCCGTTGATCGTGATCGCGACGAGGTCCCAGCGACGGATGCCGCGGACCAGATCCGCCTCAGTTTGGTTCTGCACGAAAAGCTTATAACAAAATCCGTCTAATCTGTGTAATCTGTGTTAAAAAGCTCGCTATGAAGAAAATGCTGACGATTGTTTGCGCGCTCGTCGCAATCGCGACTTCGACCGCAGCACAACAACCTTCATTACAAGATCTCGTAAACCGCGCCGCGAAGACAACGCTCGATCGGTTTGCCGACAAGAAACTTCAGGAAAGCGAACTAGCTATCACGTTGATCGATCTGCGCGATGCGTCGCACCCCGTGACCGCGAGCTTTCACGGGAACGAACGCATCTATCCGGCCAGCGTCGTCAAGCTGTTTTATCTCGTCGCGGCGCAGCGCTGGCTTGAAGACAAGAAGATCGAGCAAACACCCGAGCTGACGCGCGCCCTCAAGGACATGATCGTCGATTCATCAAACGAGGCGACGCAGTACGTCGTCGACGTGCTCACGCACACGACTGGAGGTTACGAGCTGCCGCCGAAAGAAATGGAGCAGTGGCAGTATCAACGCAACGCGGTTAATCGCTACTTCTCAGCGCTCGGCTACACAAACATCAATGTCAATCAAAAAACGTTTTGCGAAGACGCATACGGTCGCGAGCGCGTGTCGCGTGGTCCAAACGGTGAGAACCGCAATAAGCTCACGACCGACGCCACCGCACGTCTGATGATGGAAATCGTTACCGGCAAAGCCGCGAATCCCAGCCGCACCGCCGCTATGATGGATCTTTTGAAACGCGACTACACGGGACAAAGCAACGACGCCGACGATCAGGGCCACGGGTTTACAGGCATCGCGCTTCAGGGTCGTGAAGGCTTTCGACTGTGGTCGAAAGCGGGCTGGACCAGCACCGCGCGACACGACGTCGCTTATGTCGAGATGCCGGACGGCGGCAAGTTTGTGCTCGCCACGTTTACGAGTAATCATTCAAGTGACCGCGAGATCATTCCGACTGTGGCGCGCATCGTCATCGACGGATTGAAGGACGTGAAGTGAGCTCACAAAACCAGGACGAGTTGCAAAGAAAAGTCGAAGAAGTGAAGCAGGACGCTGACGTACAGCGCGCCTTGCAGCAAGCCACGCCCACCGAAAAGCACGAGACTCACTTCGCTCGCGGCCGCGATAAATTCTGGATTGCGACGCAGTTCGTCCTGCTCCTCGTGATCGGTGCGGTTTACCAGTTCATTAACCTGCGCCTGCCGCAGTTCGCCTATCCGCTGCTGCTCAAATTAATCCTGGCAATCGGCGTCGTTCTCGTTTGCTTTATGGTGCTGCGGGTGGTTGACGTTTACCTGATCGGCCGAGTAATGAACGCCGTCTATCGGTACAACCTGAAGCGCGTGTCGCGGCTCGTCGCATGGCTTGTGATCGCGTTCTTTGTGCTCACGATTTTCTTTCAGAACTGGTACACGGCGGTCGTTTCGTTTGGATTGCTCTCGTTGATACTTGGCTTCGCGTTGCAAACGCCGATCACGAGTTTCATCGGCTGGGTTTACATTCTCGTGCGCGAGCCTTATCGCGTTGGCGATCGGATCAAGATCGGGCCGGCGACCGGCGACGTGATTGACGTCAACTATCTCGATACGACGCTCTGGGAATTTGGCGGCGACTATCTTTCCACTGAACATCCGAGCGGCCGCATCATCAAGTTTCCGAACTCGACCGTGCTGAGCTCGCCCGTTTACAACTACACGTGGCCGCTGTTTCCGTACATCTGGAACGAGATCAGGTTTCAGATTGCGTATAACGCCGATCTGGATTTTGTGGCGACGACGATGAGGGAGGTTGCGGAACAGGAAGTCGGGGAAGAGATGATGAAGCAGGTCGCGGTGTTTCGCGAGATCCTTGCACACACGCCGGTGAATCAACTCGAGGTGCAGGAGCGTCCGGTCGTGCTGTTCCGCGTGGGCGACAACACGTGGCTCGAAGCGATCGTGCGTTACCTCGTCCATCCGAAAGAGGCGGGCCGGGTGAAGACGCGACTGATCAAAGAACTGCTGCGTCGCCTTAACGCCGAACCCGACCGCGTCATGTTTCCCCGCAACAACGCTCGATAAACGCTTTGCGTCGAAAGTACGAAAGCGCAGTTGCATCGGGTCAGTACAGGGAGCGGTAGCGACGTGGTTTCGTTGACCAGGTCGCTACCGCTCCCTGTACTGACCCGATCCAAGTGTGGTGAGTCTCAATCCGCGGCGACGCCGTCATGGCCGCGCGAGATGTCGCCTTCTTCACCTAATGCTTCGGCGCCAAAGAAGATTCGACTTACATCCGGATGTTGCGACTGAATCGTTTCCCGCAGTCTGCGCGCACCGTGTCGCACCTCGAGCGAGGAAATATCGGCATGAAATCTCAATTCGATCGTCAGCAGCACCTCGTGTGGTCCAAGATACATCGTGTGCAGGTGGCCGACCCACTCGACCGCGGGATCCGCTTTGACTAACGCACGTATCGATTTCAACGATTCACGATCGAGACCTTCACCAATGAGCAGGCCCTTGCTCTCGTAAACCATCAGCACTGCGACACCACACAACAGCAATCCGATGAGCACCGATGCCACACCATCAAGACGCGGTAATCCCAGTTGACTGCCTAAGAAGATGCCGAGGAAAGCGAACACAAGACCGAGTAGTGCAGCCGAATCTTCGAGCAGCACGGTGAAACTGCTCGGATCCTTCGTGTCATGAATTGTCTCCATCACGCCTTTGCGGCCGCGCTCAGCATTGAACGCTTTCAATCCAAACAACCAACTCGTGCCTTCAAATACAGTCGCGAAGCCAAGGACTGCATAACTCCACACCAGGTTTTCAGTAGACGTGGGATGAAGAATGTGCGTGATGCCTTCGTAAACCGACATGCCCCCGCCGACCGCGAAGACCAAAACACCGACGATTAAAGTCCAAAAGTACAGTTCATGTCCGTGACCGAATGGATGATCGGAATCGGGAGGCTTATGACTCTTCCGCACGCCGAGCAGCATCAACAAACCGTTGCCCGTGTCGACTACCGAGTGGATCGCCTCGGAGAGCATCGCGGAACTGCCGGTGAACGCGGCAGCGACAAACTTCGTCACCGCAATCGCGAGGTTCCCCGCGATCGCGGCATAGATCGCAAACGTCGATTCCGAAACTCCCCTCCGGCGCGTACTCATTGGATAAATTGGTTTCGCGAGTTCGTGTATTCCATCATCACGCGAACTTTAGACCGCCTTTGCCCGAAAAGTTTGATTTCTCTGTGCAACCTCTGTGTTCTCTGTGTCTCTGTGGTTGTTTTACGAAAACCTTAACCACAGAGGCGCAGAGGACGCAGAGATTGCACAGAGAAGAAGCTTGCCCTCCTTCAAGCTGCTCTATTGAACATCGTCCTCGGCAAGATCGCCAAACTCGTCCGCTGCGAAACCTCGCAGGGCTACGTGTTTCAGGCGTCGGGAACCTTTCGGGTGAGCGAGTGTCTAAACTTGCACTTAGTTGAACGCAGTGGAGGACCAGATGAGCAAAATTCAAGGCCTCATTCCCACGCCAAACATCAACGTAACTCCACTGATCGACGTGCTCCTGGTTTTGCTCATCATCTTCATGGTGGCCGCGCCTTTTAAGCCGCACCGCTTTCTGACAAAAGTGCCGTCGGTGCCACGCAACGACCCTAACATCCAGCCCTACGTTCTCACTTTGGTCGTCACGATCGGGCCTGACCGAACATTGAAGCTTAACAACTTGTCCGAGATGGGAACGGTCGATAATCTCTCGCCGCTCGATGCAAAACTGCGAGCAATCTTTGAAGAGCGCACTAAGCTACGCGCATATCGACCGGACATGGCGACGCGAGTGGACGTGCCTGAGCGTGACCGGATCGAAAAGACAGTATTCATCAAAGCACCACGAAGCATTCCATACGGTGAAGTGGTTCGAGTGATGGATGG
>DATNDM010000507.1:0-3289 GCA_035553235.1 Pyrinomonadaceae bacterium
GACCAAGACCGCGATCGGATGGCCCAGTCTTGCAGCGGCCGCGCGAGCACGTTCGATGTCCTGCGTTTTTTCGTCGTGTGTGCCGTGCGACATGTTGATGCGCACGCCGTTAGCACCGTCCGCGATCAGCTTCTCGATCATTTCCGGATCACGAGACGCTGGGCCGAGCGTGATTAGAATCTTTGCTTTTCTCAACTTTGAACCCGTCTTGATGTTAATTAGCTGGAGTTTTTAGAGCAGTCTCGACGGCGCTGTCGAGATAGATGCCCGTGTCAGAGCCGAAGCCGACGAATCGTTGCACGAGTTGGCCCTGTCGATCGAAAACGAAAGTTTGTGGAATAGCATCCTGGTCCGCAAGGAGGAAACTCGCGAGCTCTTCGTCGGGCTGGCCCAGCGGATATTGAATACCAAAATGTTTTGCGAACTCCGGCACTCGCTGGTCATCGCCTGGTCCACCGACGTTGAGACCGATCACTTGCACGCCCTGGTCGTCATACTTCTTCTGTAATCCGATCAAATGCGGAATGCTGTCGCGACAAGGCTCGCACCACGTCGCATAGAAGTCGAGTATCAGCACCTTGCCTTTGTACTCGGAGAACACTGAGCGCTTGCCGTCTGCTAACTGCCAGCCCATGTTGGCGAGTGATGCTGTACGTGTCGGCGGCATCGGGTAGGTGGTGCCAGTCGGCGGATTGGAGATGACCGGGGTTGGCTGCTTGATGGGCGTTACATTATTGCTACTGCACGACGCCAACAACATTGCACAGGTAATGACGATTAGTGCTGACAGAGACTTCTTTTTACTCGTCATCGTCGACCGTTGTCCTATCATTCTGTTCCTGCGGCACTGGCTCACCAGGCACACGATACTCACCCTCAACCCAACGGCCAAGATCAACAAGTTGACAGCGTTCAGAACAGAAGGGACGGAAAGGATTTTCTTTCCACTCGACTGGTTTACCGCAGGTTGGACACTTCATTAATCGTAACGCCACGAAACGACGCGCATCAAAGAGATGCTGGTCGTTTGATCAGTATTCGTCGTTTAACGAATGCGATCGTACCTTCGCGGCGCATGGCATTCAAGCGGACCGTGACGCTTTCACGAGTAGAACCAACAATGGAGGCAATTTCGCGGTGTGGGAGAGGGATGTCAATGAGCACGCCTTCGGGTTCGGAAACGCCGTATCGCATCGAAAAATCAGCAAGTAAACTGTCAAGACGAGCGGGAATGGCATTGAGCGCAAAATCAGCCAGGCGGCGCTCGGCGTGATCAAGTCGTTGACCGATCAGGCGGAAAGTGTAATCATGAAGGCGGTCATCCTCAGCCATCCCCCGTTTGAAATCCCCGACCTGGATTCGCAGGAGCCTGGAATTTTCATAGGCAATTGCTGAATTCGCCCGTTGCCCCGCAACTGAGTAAAGAGCTGATTCCCCAAACAAGGATCCCTCGGGAAGGATATCGATTACGGCTTCGCGCGTTGTGTCTGGTTCGATACGGCAAAGTTTGATGCGGCCATGGATAATCGCATAGAGACAGTCGGCAGGTTCACCGGCACGATAAACGAAGCGACGGCGACGAAAATCAAGGACCACTGAGTTCCGAGCCATTTCATTAACGAGGGCATCGTCCAGTGTTGAACCAAATTCCAGGCGGCGGATCATTTCAGCGCGATCTTCGGGAGTTAAATCCCGGGCACGCTTTTGTTCCTGCAGGGCATTCATCTCCATGTCCTTCTGGGCATCGAGTTACTGGTTTCCAGCTTGCATCGATTGTCGGTGTTGCTCTGGTTCAACATGGTCCTGTGCGGGCCAATTTTTACGATGATTGTAAGGACACCCGCGCGATGTTCCCAGGATTGTTACTCTCGATTGAATCTTTTGACGCGATGCTAGGGCGAGTACAGACACATTGAACCGAGGGTCGAACTGTAACATGAAGCTTGGGAGCGCGCAAGAACAATAAAGAAGCCAGTCATGTCGTTTTATGGAGTCAAAATCCAACATTCTCGTAGTCGATGACAACCCCGATAAATTGAACCTGATCAAGGCCGCTTTGAACCTCGCCGGTTACAATGTAACCACGGCCACTGATGGCGACGAGGCACTGATGGCCATTGAATCGTATCAGCCGGACCTCGTGATTACTGACGTCATGATGCCGCGGATGAACGGTTACGAGCTGGCCCAACGAATCAGGGCCAACCCGGTCACGAAGTTTATTCCCGTCATCATGCAGACAGCGGGAGGCCGGCGCGTCGAAGATCTTCGCAGGGCCAATGAGGTTGGCGCGTTGGGCTATATCACTGATCCAACCGATCTGGATCTGCTGCTTGCAAGGACCAGGACATTGCTCGAGTTCAAAGCCTATCTTGACGTTTGCGAAGAGGCGGCTTTTACGGACCACCTGACGGGCCTCGCGAACCGCAGAAGATTCGAGCGCCAACTCGAACGAGAGGTGGCCCGCATGGAGCGGTACGGCCATCCGTTCAGTTTGCTCATGATCGACATCGACAGTTTCAAAGACCTCAACGACAGCTTCGGTCACGACGCCGGTGACGAGGCCATCCGACGTCTGAGCAAAGTCCTGCGCGAAGGGACGCGCGGCATCGATCTGGCGGCGAGAATCGGCGGCGAGGAGTTTGCGGTGCTGCTCGTCGAGACGAGCAAAGAAGGTGGCTTTGAAGTAGCCGAACGACTGCGATCTGCCATCAAAGTGCTGGAGATTCCGGAGGCGCGGCACATCACGGCCAGTTTTGGGGTTGCGGAATGTCCTACCGACGCGCAAACTGCTGCTGGTGTGCTGAAGGCAGCGGACGTCGCTTTGTATGAAGCCAAGCGAAACGGCCGCGACCGCGTGGTGGCGATTGAGCCGCCACGGTCGAACTCGATGGCTGCGAGTGACGTACAAGGCGATGGAAATCTGGGACTTGCATCGCGAGGATAGGAATGGCTGATTACAAGGAAAAGCTGGACGAATGGCAGCAGGCAGCACGCCGCAAGGCACGTGAGCTCGACGAGAAGTTTGCGATCTCCGATATCGTTGGTGAAGGCGCGCGCGCCGCAGGTGATGCTGCGCGGAAAGGCGCGGAGACGATGGCGAGCGGCGCTGACCGTTTGCGTGCGGAAGCTGAACGCATCGCAGATGACGAAGAGATGAGTGATGCGGCCCGTTTCGCGGCCGGTGGTGTGAAGAAGGCCGGCAAAGTAGTGCGCGACGTTGCTGACGATGCGGGCAAGAGAGCGGGCGAGGTTTTTGGCGAAGCGAAGACGTACTACGATCGTGCGT
>DATNDM010000508.1:0-5403 GCA_035553235.1 Pyrinomonadaceae bacterium
CAGGTGACGCTTTGTTACTTCGGTGAAGCTGCAGTGAACCAGGGCGCGTTTCACGAATCGCTGAACATGGCCCAGCTTTGGAAACTTCCGTGTATTTATATCTGCGAAAACAACCAGTACGGCATGGGCACTTCGCTCGCACGCGCGATGTCTCTACAAAACATCGCACAAAAAGCGTGCGCCTACGATTTGGCTTCCGAGTTTGTCGACGGTATGGACGTACTCGCCGTTCGCGAAGCCACGCTCCGAGCCGTCGAACGCGCGCGCAGAGATTATCTACCGACGCTCCTCGAGATTCGCACTTATCGCTTCATGGGCCATTCTATGTCTGACCCTGGCAACTACCGCACGCGCGCTGAAATCGAGAAGTACCAGGAACGCGATCCGATCAAGCTCTTTGCCGCCAGCCTGCTCGAAGAAAAAATTGTGGAACAGAAAGGGCTGGACGAGATCGACCGCCAGGTGCGCGAAGTAGTTGAAGATGCACTGCGTTTTGCTGACGAGAGTCCTCTGCCCGATCCTGAAGAGCTCTATACCGACGTCTACGCAAACCCGATCGAACCTGGCCGCAAGTAGAACCGAATCATGGCGACAATCACGATACGCGAAGCACTCAATCAGGCCCTCCGTGAAGAGTTGGCCCGAGACGACAAAGTTTTTCTCATGGGCGAAGAGGTGGCGCAGTACGACGGCGCTTACAAAGTCAGCAAAGGTCTCTTCCATGAGTTTGGCGGAAAGCGAGTGATCGACACGCCGATCACAGAACTCGGTTTCGCCGGCTTAGGCGTCGGCGCAGCTATGGCTGGACTGAGACCCGTCATCGAGTTCATGACGTTTAACTTTTCGATCCTTGCGACGGATCAAATCATCAACTCCGCCGCGAAGATGCTTTACATGTCTGGCGGGCAGATCAACATTCCGATCGTGTTTCGTGGTCCAGGCGGCTCGGCGTTTCAGGTTTCGTCGCAGCACTCGCAGGCACTCGAATCATGGTACGCATACTTCCCCGGCCTGAAAGTCGTGATGCCTTCGACGCCCGCCGACGCGAAGGGACTGTTGAAGTCCGCGATTCGCGACGACGATCCCGTCATCTTCATCGAGCAGGAGCGCATGTACGGGAACAAAGGCGAGGTGCCGGACGATCCTGATTTCACGATTCCGCTCGGTGTGGCTGACGTCAAACGCGAAGGGAAAGACGTGACGATCGTCGCGCGGTCGTTGACGGTGCCGCTGGCGTTGAAAGCAGCCGAACAACTCGAGCAGCAAGGTGTTTCGTGTGAAGTCGTCGACCCGCGCACGATACGGCCGCTCGATATCGACACGATTATCGCGTCAGTGAAGAAGACGAACCGCGTCGTGATTGCGGAAGAGTCACATCCGATCTGCGGTGTGGGCGCGGAGATCAGCGCGCAGATCATGGAACGTGCGTTTGATTATCTCGACGCGCCGGTGAAGCGTGTTTCGGGCGCGGATGTGCCGATGCCGTACGCGAAGAACCTCGAGAATCTCGCGATACCGGATGTGAACCGGATCGTCGCC
Organism: Pyrinomonadaceae bacterium; assembly: GCA_035553235.1. GTDB lineage: Bacteria > Acidobacteriota > Blastocatellia > Pyrinomonadales > Pyrinomonadaceae > PSRF01. Next base: position 1,540 of record DATNDM010000508.1, read on the forward strand.
GCTGTGCGCGAAGTCGCGTACATCGATTAGGTTCAAGATTTTTTTTCCAGAAGGAACCGCCGAATGGCAACCAAAGTAATCATGCCGAAGCTCTCCCCGACAATGGAGGAGGGCCAGATCTCGCGTTGGTTGAAGAAAGAGGGAGACAAGGTCTCCATGGGCGAGCCGCTCGCCGAAATCGATACCGACAAAGCCACGATGGAAATGCAGGCGCTCGGCAACGGCGTGCTGCGTAAGATTCTCATCAGCGAAGGACAATCAGCGCCACTCGGGCAAACGATCGCCGTCATCGGCGAGCCTGATGAAGATATCGCGGCGTTGTTGTCAGAAGCACCTCCAGCTCAACCGCAGGCAACGGAACAAAAAGAACCCGACGTGCCGCCACCCGCGCCTGCTGTGGCTCAGCCGCAACCTGCGTCGAAAGCGGCTGCCGCTGCTGCCGGTCCGCGTCCAGTCGATAACGGGCGTCAGCCGCAAGCCGCAGCTTCCGATTCAGGTCGCATGATCGTGTCGCCACTCGCGGCACGCATGGCAGCGGAGGCCGGTATCGATCTCAGATCGCTGCAAGGCAGTGGACCGGGCGGACGCATCATCAAGCGTGATATCGAAGCCGCGATTAGCCAGCCCGCGCCGGCTGCGCCGAGTTATCCACGCATCGTCGAGACCACCCGATTCCAGCAAGCAGGCGCAGCAGGTTATCGAGACGAGCCCGCCAGTCAAATTCGCCAGACGATTGCGAAGCGCCTGGTGACCTCCCTCGGCCCGGTCCCGCATTTCTTCCTCACGACTGACATCGAGATGGATCGTGCCGCGGAAATGCGTAAGGGTATCAACGCACTCGATCCCGATCTCAAGATCAGCATCAACGACATCATCATCAAAGTCACTGCCGCGGCGTTGGTGCAACATCCGCAAGTGAACGCCTCGTACCAGGAAAAAGTCGTGCGCTACTACGATCAGGCTGACATCGGCGTAGCTGTTGCGATTGAGGATGGCTTGATTACGCCGGTCGTGCGGGCGGCGAATCAGAAGTCACTGAGCCAGATCGCGGCGGAAGTGCGGGAGCTGGCGGAGCGAGCGCGTTCGAAGAGGTTGAAGCCGGAAGAATACACGGGCGCCACGTTCTCGATCAGTAATCTGGGGATGTTCGGAATCGATGAGTTTACAGCGGTGATAAATCCGCCCGAGGGCGCGATCCTCGCGGTGGGTGCGATGACGGCGAAGCCTGTGGTGCGTGAGAACGAGATCGTGATCAGGCAGATGATGCGAGTGACGATGTCTTGCGATCACCGCGTGATCGACGGCGCCACGGGGGCGAAGTTCTTGCAGACGTTCAAGAAAATTTTAGAGAATCCGCTTTACCTCGTAGTCTGATCACAAAAAGCACATAAGAACAAAAAGCACAAACAGCCTGTTTGAAACAAAAGCACAAAGAGCTGGTTAAGCCTGAATACGGCTGTAGCTCTTTGTGCTTTTTGTTCTTATGTGCTTTTTGTGATCTGTTTTAGGCTGCCCGAACGGTTTCCCTCTTGAAGCAGCTCGCAATCTCCTCCGCATCGAGCGTGTCGCGTTCCATCAGCATCTCGACCAACCGCCCGATCGAATCACGCTCTGCGGTGACGATCGCACAAGCACGCTCGAGCTGCACGTTGATTAACTCCGTCGTACACTCCTCGACCTTATCAAGCAGACCCTGACTGCGCTGCTGATCCGGCTGGCCGAGGTGAATCGGTCCGAGACGGCTCATGCCAAACTCACTCACCATGGCTCGCGCGATCTCAACCGCCCGTTCGATATCGTTCGAAGCGCCGGCCGTCATCGTCGACAACAGCACCTGCTCTGCCGCGCGACCACCAAGCAACAACGCGATCTGATCTTCGAGATACTCACGCTTCTTCATGAACCGATCACGCTCGGGCAGTGACTGCGTCACACCAAGCGCACGGCCACGCGGCAGGATCGACACTTTGTGAATCGGATCGCCATTCTCGACCGCGAGACCAACCGCAACGTGGCCGGCTTCATGAACCGCAGTCGCGTAGCGCTCTTCCTCATCCATCATGAAACCCTGTCGCTCAGCGCCCATCAGTATGCGGTCACGCGCGATCTCGACATGTTTGCGAGCAATCGCACTCGCGTCATCACGCGTCGCCGCGATCGCAGCTTCATTCATCAGGTTCGCGAGCTCGGCGCCGGAGAAGCCCGGTGTTCCTCGTGCGATCCAGGTAAGATCAAGCCCATCCTCGAGCTTGAGATTGCGGGAATGTACTTTCAGAATCGCTTCACGGCCGGTGACGTCGGCAAGATTGACCGCAATCTCACGATCGAATCGACCGGGCCGCGTGAGCGCCTTGTCCAGGATGTCAGGCCTGTTGGTTGACGCAATGACTACCACCGCGCTCGACTGATCGAATCCATCCATCTCGACGAGCAATTGGTTCAACGTCTGATCCTGATCGGCGGTCGCCGAATCGCCGCTACGGCCGCGCTTGCGTCCAAGAGCGTCAATCTCGTCGATAAAGATGATGCAGGGCGAGAGCTTACGTCCCTTCGCGAAGAGATGTCTGACACGCGCTGCGCCAAGACCCGCAAACTTCTCCTGAAAACTCGATCCCGAGGCAGCGAGAAACGCAACACCGGCCTCCTTCGCCGCGGCCCGCGCGAGCAGTGTCTTGCCGGTGCCCGGCGGCCCGTAAAGCAGAATGCCGCGCGGCACACGACCGCCGAGACGGCTGAAGCGCTGCGGATTGCGCAGAAACTCAATCGTCTCGGTCAACTCAGCGCGTGCTTCGTCAACACCGGCCACGTCTTCGAAACCGACGTTCTGTTTGCCGCTGTGATTCTCGAGTTCAAACGATCCGCGACCGCTCATGCTCGAGTAGATTCGCCAGCCCGCAAATGCGATCAAACCGAGCGTCAGGATCGGCAACGCCCAACCGACGACGCTGGACAACATTCCCGGTTGCAACGGCCGAAATTCAACGGGCACGTTCTTCGCGCGGAATAGTTGAACGATGTCGTGTTGAGTCGTTTCGCCGGTGACTGTCGCTTCCTGAAGTGAACCATCAGCTTTCGTGACAGTCAGCGTCTCGCCTTCGACTGAGAGCGCCGTAGCGCCACCCGCCTCGGCGAGCGTGTAGAGCTGCGAGTAATTGATTTTTTGTACCGGCGGTTGATGCCGTTGATACGTAACGATCGTGGCGGCGATGCAGAGAGAGAACGTTATGATTGCCAAACCTACGAGGGCCGCCCTGCGCGTTCGCACAGAGACCCGTGGCGTGGGGGTGGGCATAAAGAAACCTCCAAAAATGAAAAAAGCTAAGAATCGGGATTGGGAAAGCGACGGAACTTCGATGGAAGGACCCGCGCGAAAACCGCGAAGTAACTTTACCAGTGACCAATATGTGAAGTCCAGAACAACTTCGTGAAATGTGCCCCTGATTATTCTATCCGCATACATCTAGCCTCGTCCGTGGTTTGTTTTAATACGCAGCTACAAAGCGATTTGCTTGGAAATCCGCAATTCAGAAACGGCATGGTCGTTGCTGAAGGGACTGCGATTGCTTTTGTACCAACGAAACTTGGGCGTGGTTGACAAAAGGAGGAAGAACAAATGCTTTGGACGATTTTTGTGATTCTATTGGTGCTGTGGCTACTCGGCGTCGTAAGTGGCTACGCAATTGGCGGGTTCATCCATATTCTACTGGTGATAGCACTTGTGGTGCTGCTTATCAACATAATCGGAGGTCGCCGACCGGTCGTATAAAGGCAAACTCGCACACTGTTTGCCCTGCTCGACGCCCGACACCACGCTGGTAAGTCGGGCGTCTATCAAATCAGGCAAGTGGTAGATCGACTACACTA
>DATNDM010000509.1:0-3160 GCA_035553235.1 Pyrinomonadaceae bacterium
TCAAAGCCAACCGGCTGGGCATTGAAGTGAATGGCAACATACTTCGCGTTGCGACGACCGATGTGCTGGCGAAAGAAGCGGAAACTCAGAAGGTGATCAACGACTCGCGTCTGGATGCTTCGCCCCTCGTCACCGAATTTATCAGACTCAATTACGCGCGCGCTTCGGGCACCCTCGCACAGGCAGCCGGTTCAACTGGCGCGTTCTCCGGCGGTTCCACGAACCTCAGTTTTAGTGGTGGCGCTGGTGGCGATGCGACGGGTGGCGGTGGCGATCAGGGATTGATGCCGATCATCTCGCGCCGTCTTTCGCGACGTGGCTCGATCGAAGTCGATGGTCGCAGCAACACGCTCATCATCACGGATGTGAAAGAAAATATCGACGCGATTCGGCAGCTCGTCGCGATTCTCGACCAGCCCGAGCCGCAAGTCGAGATCGAAACACGCATCGTGATCGCGCAGCGTAACTTCAGTCGCGATCTGGGCGCGCAACTTTCGCTCGGTGTGGTGAATCTTGGTCGCGGCGGTCTGGCTAATGTCTCGACATTGCCTTTCAGCAATTCGTCGCAAGGCAGTGGCAGTGGAAGTGGTAGCGGTTCGGGATCCGGTTCCGGTTCGGGTTCTGGTTCAGGCTCCGGTTCTGGATCGGGAAGTGGGGATAATCAACCTCGCTCCGGACCAAACCCGTTTGGTGTCTTCGGCGGTTTGACCGGCACGCCTGTTCCGACGAACAACCTCGCAGCCGCCGCGGCAAGCACGGTCATCGGTTTGACCACGGGACTCTTCGGTACCGCTCAGATCAGTGCACTGTTGACGTTGGCCGAATCACGCGGACAGGCGAAGACAGTTGCGACTCCACGCGTGACGGCACTCAACAATCGTCCCGCACAGATCGAAAGTGGTTCGCAGATTCCAGTGCAAACTACGCAGGCAGCAAGTGGCACCGCAGTCGTAACCACGACGTTCGTGTCCGTACCGCTGCGTCTTTCCATCACGCCGCAGATTACGGACGCCGGCACGGTTGTGCTGCGCGTCACGATCGAAAACAACACGCTCAACACTGGTATCGCAGTGGCCGGCGTTCCGGGTATCGACACACAGCGCATGCAGTCTGAAGTGCTGGTCCCGGATGGGGGCACGACTGTGATGGGCGGCGTTCTCGCTGATACTGAAGGCGAAGCTCAGCAACGCACGCCGGGACTCGCTTCGCTGCCGGTTGTAGGCAATCTCTTCAAGCGTAAACTGACGACCCGACAGAACAGCGAAATCCTGTTCTTCATCACTCCACACATTTACCGTCCTGATTACCAGGGCCGGCCGACCGCCGGAACCGTGGGCAACGGTCAACGTTCGATCACGATTCCGCAACCAGTGCCGCTTGGCAATCCGCCGAGCAACACCCCAACCCCGACACAGTTGCAGCAGCCTCAGCCGCAACAACCGACGACCACTCCCGCAACTCAGCCGCAGTTGTTGAGTGCTCCGCTGCCGAACAGTCCTGCTGGTACGAACACTGCGCGGCCGGGAAGTCTGAGCGGTCAACGTCCTTAATGGAGGCCCACATGTTCAAGGAAATGCTTGACTCCGTTATCGAACGCACCGAGGGCAGCCTCGGTGCGCTCATTATGGGAACAGACGGCATCGCCGTTGAGAAAGTACTCGGCGAGGCGGGCATGGATGCAAACCTCGACGTCGCGGCGGCTGAGTTTACGTCGCTCGTGCGTAGTGCTCAGCGAGCTGGAACCGACACGGGACTTGGCGGTCTACGCGAGCTCGTCGTTTCACTCGAGAACGCTGTGATGGTGATGCGACTGCTGAGCCGTGACTACTTCGTCGTCCTCGCGCTTAATGCGCAAGGCAACATCGGTCGCGCCCGCTTCGAGTTACGAAAAGCCGAGCTGAAACTCGCAAAAGAGTTCGCAGTCTAGATCACAAAAGGCACAAAGGTACAAAAAGCACAAAAGGTCGCTGTGGGCTTTTTGTGCTTTTTGTACCTTTGTGCCTTTTGTGGCTAGGGTAGTTTTATGTAGGGCATGCCGCGGACGATGATGCGCTGGCGACGCGCGACACGGCGGGGGTTGGTTTGGGGGTTGAAGACGGTGCGCGGGTTGGGAATCATCGCTGATAAAAAGGCAGCTTCGGTGGCTGTTAAGGCCGATGCGGGTTTGTGAAAGTAATGTTGCGCCGCGGCCTCGGCGCCGTAAATTCCATCACCCCACTCGATGACATTCAAGTACAGCTCAAGTATGCGTCGCTTCGTCATGGTCCGTTCGATCATGATCGTCAACACTGCTTCCTGCGCTTTTCTTAAAAACGATCGCTGCGACGAGAGATAGAGATTCTTCGCGAGCTGCTGGCTAATGGTTGAACCACCACGCTTGAACTCCGGAAGGTTCGGAATCCAGTCATCATCCTCACCTTCTGCCTTCGCCTGGCGCGCTGCTTCTCGTTGTGCCTGTTCAAACGCCTTCTGAATCGCTTCGTAATCGAAACCACGGTGCGTGAGGAAATTCGTGTCTTCGCCCGCGAGCACTGCGCGTTGCAGGTTTGGTGAGATTCTGTCGAGCGGCACCCAAACCTGTTCGCGTCTTGGTTGCTGCCCCTTAGCTTGCGCTTCCTTGATGCGTGTGTCGATCAGCGAAGTGGAAGACGGATTGTGATTGCGCAGCAACAGCACGCGCACGAACATGATGCCCTCGTAACCGACAGTTCCGACGATCACGCCCAGCACTACTAAACAGAAAACTCGGAAGATTCTTCGCATCTTTGCGGATTACGTTCAGGCGAACCGTCGAGTTGCAACGGGAGCTTCAAAGATCTTCTTCACCATGCGAATCGTGTTGCAGTGGATCTCGATTGTGTCGTTGATATCTTTGCCGTAACCGCCGGACATCACCGTTACAACAGGGAGTTCGCGCTCATAACACTCATTCAGCACATACGCGTCACGCTTGCGTAAGCCATCAATCGACAGTGCGAGGCGCCCGAGCTTGTCGCCGGCAAATGGATCCGCTCCGGCAAGATAGAAAACGATATCAGGCTCGTGCGCAAAAACAGTTGGCAAGTGGCGCGCGAGAGAACCGAGATACTCAACGTCCTGAGTGCCGTCTGGCAGTTCGACATCTAAAGTCGACTTAGCCTTGAACAGTGGATAGTTGGTT
>DATNDM010000510.1:0-4850 GCA_035553235.1 Pyrinomonadaceae bacterium
AGTCGACAGGACGTCTGGGACTGAGGCCGGCGACGAGAAATGCAGTCGGCTTCGTGTAACCCGAGGCTCCGATTGGTAAGACTACTGCAGTTTGGCACGACTCGGGCCAGGGTCCACCGGGCAAATCGCCGAAGCGGTCAGCGAGATCGGTAACAACCTTGAGAATGCCGGTTTCAAATACGTCAGCGAGTGGCCACGTCGCGGAACCAGCCGGTTCGCTCATCGCAATTTCTTGCGGAACGCCCGCTGCTCCTGTTTCTAAACCGCTGGCGCACACTAAACGTGCTCGTTTGCCGTCTTCATCGAGAAGATAAATCAGCACGAACGGTACGTCATAAGGATTTGCGGCGAGAGTGTGGAGTGCGGCGTTGCAAGCGTCTTCAGTTGACTTGACCGCAATGCGACCGAGATCGCGAAGCGTTTGCAGGCGTCGTTCGTTAACGACGCGTTCGGTCGTTTCGTAACAAGCGCAAAAGATGCCATCGATCTTGTCAGCATCGCCGCGAATCGGGCTGTAAGAAAAAGTGAAGTACGTCTCCTCGCGCGGTAGGTTGCGGTCCATGACCAACAGAAGATCTTCAGACCAGGTCGCCTTGCCGGTTTGGAACACACTGTCGAGCATTGGGCCAACGGTTGACCAGATCTCTTTCCACGCATCACGACCCGAGCGGCCAAGCCATTGCGGATGTTTGGTCACACCCAGAACTGGAATGTAACCGTCGTTGTAGAACATCGTGTACTCGGATTTGCCCCACCAGATGACGATGGGATAACGCGAACCGATGCAGATCGAAACGGCGGTTTTGAGAGACTGAGGCCACTGAGCGGCTGGTCCAACGGCGCTGCTCGACCAATCGAACGCGCGCATGCGCTCGCCCATTTCACCGCCACCACTCAGAAAACTCAGATCGGTAGAGTCCTTGGGCATGTATCGTCAGGGAAAAGTGGGTAGAACCTGAACGGGGGGGTCGGTCTAATTAAAGACCGTAAGTTAATTCTATGTCAACCAACTGACCGATTGGTTATCCACAGATTACGCAGATTGTTTACTTCGTCTGCGTAATCTGTGGATGAAGTAGTCTAGCGGTTAACGAACTTCATCGGGCGGACGTCAACTTTGATTACGTCGCCTGCGACAACGCGATCGGATTTGACGAGCGAGAGGATCAGCTTTCCGTCAGCTTTGACTTTTCCCTGCGTCGGCACGATGAACTTGCCCGGATTGTCCGGCGGATAGAGACTGAACCCGCCGAGCAGAATTTTTTCACCATCGTTCGGTTGATAGTAAACCTCAAACTGCGCCGGACGCTGCTGCGGATTTTCTATCTTGACCACCTCGACCTGCACGAAGCGGGCTTTCGCGGGATCGCCGTTGTCGGGCACGATCTTTTGCGTGACTTCGGGGTTGTGAAGATCGAGCGAGAGCACCGCCTTATCGCTCTTGTCGCTATGACTAGCAGAAGGATTCGGACTCGCAGTGTTCGCGTTCTGCGGCGTGCCGGCGTTCAATGCCGTGCCGGCACACGAAGCCACCGCGAACGCTAACAGACAAACAAAAAGACCAAGCCTGTAAAGCCTCATCGCATCACCACTCATAGAACAACAACAAACTATTGAGGAGGCGAATTGATTATAACAGGCGTAGTGATAATCTCAATTCCGTTCAACTCCAACTGCGTATCTTCGCGCTCGAACTTCCCTGCAAACGGCACGGGCACCAGTTGCAGCGAAAGCGGCGTGCCTTCGTTCAATTGCCCACTGCTTCGCAGCCGCTGAATCGCGTTCGTCAGGTTCACCAGGAACTTCGGTTGATGCTGATGACCTTCAGGAGCTGCACCAGCGGCAGGCGCAGCGTGTGTGCCGAAAAAAGCAAAACTACCCGCAAAGTGCGGATCCTCAGTCGGCGTGCTGCTGCTTGCATTCGGCAAATTCACAAACACGCGTACTGAAAAATCACTCTGCGGCGGCACTCGTGCAAACTCGATACTCGCGAAGATCCGCTCACGCGCCGTGTCGCCGTTGATGATTGCGGCAAAATCCTGTGGCGCGAGTTTCGTCTCTCTCGAAAATGGCTTCGCAATCGCAACCGCAGCTTTGTCAGCGAGGCGCACGCGTTGTTTGACTTCAAACCTGATATTCGCACCCGCGCGCACTCGAGCCTCAACTTTCTGAAACGCGGATTTCGTTGCCAGCTCAGCCGTCGCAGGCGAACTGCCGATCGCGCTGCTTTCGTACCGATAACTGAGCAGCGGCTCGATAGTTGTAATGCCGCCAGTCTGCTGCGCCGGATTGCCGTCCGCGTCGACGAAATGACTGTTCTCATGACCGGCCCACGTGCCGTCATTGGTGTTGTTCATATTGAGTTCGATGTTCCACTTGGCCCAGCAGTAATCGATCATGCAGTGGTGCATCCAGAAGAGCGGGTCGAGCGCTGAAGCGGTCGAGCACATCGTGAGTCCCACCGCGCAATGAATTGTGTTGTGCGGCGTGCCTTCGATCTGACTCATGAAGGTGAAGAAGTTCGTGTCTTGCATGATCGGATCGAGCGCGGCGTTGCTGATGGCCCACACATTCGTCATGTCGGTATTACTGCGCGCCATGAAGAGCGGATCGCCGTTGACAAGAAAGGCCGGATGGATCACCGGGTTCTGGTTCCAGTTCCAGTAAGGCAGGCCAAATTTCGCGTTGCCGCTTATCTTCTGGATGATCTTTTCGAAATAGAAGAGGTAAGCACGATGCCAGTCGAAGAAATGATCGGTGCCGTGTTCGCAGAAATTGAAGTGGTTTGCATCGCCGTGTATCGTCGCCTGGGCCACCCAGCTTAACGGATCGTTCGCCTGCTTGCCTTTCATCACCTGCACGGCGTTGCGATACGTGTTGATGTCGGCGTCAACCTCGGCCGAGCCCGTGCGCAGGCGACGCCGTACGGGACGATTCTTGATCGCGTCCGCGAGCTTGTCGCAGCCACCCATCGTGCTGGCGAGCAGCGCCACACTCACGAATCCGAGACCTTTGATGAATACGCGCCGGCTGACAGGACTGAGCGGATTGTTGTCTTCGAAATCTTTCGGAGTGAGGTACTCCATAGGTGTCTCCTTTGTGTCGACGAGGGGGGAATGATTAAGTGTTAGCCTGACCTTGAGCGGCGGCACATTACTCCCCCTTGGACCAAATGTCAAACTTTTTGATGGTGACCTGATTTGAACCGCTTCTCTGTGCAACCTCTGTGTTCTCTGTGTCTCTGTGGTTGTGTTGGCCGGAAATCACCACCGAGACACAGAGAACACAGAGGTTGCACAGAGAAATCTCTCAAACCAGGGCACTACCAACTCTTTATTGGTGCTTTTAAGATCCGCGTTTATCCGTGGCACTAAGCTCGTGGAATACGGGTTTCAAAATTGGATAGAGACTTCGATATTGGTCGTAGACTGATTTGTAGATCTCGACCGCTTCGCTGTTTGGAGTGACGTGGTCGCGTGTCGAGATTGTCTGCGCACAGGCCACGTCAACGTTGGGCCAAACTCCGGCGCCGACACCGGCCAACAGCGCCGCGCCATAGGCCGCGCCTTCGGTCGTGTTGACTGTCACGAGTTCCGCGTCGAGCGTGTCTGCAAGTATTTGCCGCCACAACAAACTCTTCGCGCCGCCACCCGAGACGCGCACTTCGTCGACGGTTCCGAGTCCGGCATCGCGCATCAGGCAGAACATGTCTTTGATTCCGAACGCGACGCCTTCGAGTATCGATCGCGTCAAATGCGGCTGGCCATGACGCGTGGTCAACCCGATCCACGCGCCGCGCGCGAGCGGATCCGGATAAGGCGTTCGCTCACCACTCAGGTAAGGCAGAAAAATCAGGCCTTCACTTCCCGCCGGTACCGCAGCAGCTTCATTAACCAACTCCGCGAAACTTCGATCGCACGCGAGCTTGTCGCGATACCACTGCAAACTGCCGGCGGCGCTGAGCATCACGCCCATCAAATGCCAGCGGCCCGCGACCGCGTGACAAAACGCGTGCAGCCGTCCTTCCGGTTCGATCAGCGGCGACTCAGTGGCAGCGAAAACAACGCCCGAAGTTCCGAGCGTCAAGGCCATCGTTCCGGGACGCACGACGCCCGTGCCGATTGCCTGTGCCGATTGATCGCCACCGCCCGCGACAACGGGTGTGCCCGGATGCAAGCCCGTCAACGCAGCCGCTGCGCGCGTCACTTCGCCGGTCGTTTCGTGACCTTCAAAAGTTGGTGGCAGCCAATCAGGCGAGATGTTCAGCGCGTTTACGATTTTCGACGACCACGTGCGCTCGCGAAGATCGAAGAGCATCGTGCCCGAGCCGTCTGCTTTGTCCATCGCGAGTGTGCCAGTGAGTTTGAAACGGATGTAATCTTTGGGCAGCAGGATGTGACGAATCCGGCGATAGACTCCCGGCTCGTGCGTCTCGACCCAAAGGATCTTAGGCGCCGTGAAACCGGTGAGGGCGTCGTTCCCGGTGATCTGGACCAGCTCTTTGTGTCCGACGCGCGCGCGGATGTCGTCGCACTCGGCGCCGCACCTTTGATCGTTCCAGAGGATCGCAGGCCGCAGTACTTCACGATCAGCGTCGAGCAAAACGAGACCATGCATCTGCCCCGTCAAGCCGATCGCAGCGACGTCTGCGCCGGACGCGTTTGCGGCCGCTAGCGCCTCGGCGATGCTGTTGGTCGTGGCGGTCCACCACTCTCGCGGGTCTTGTTCTGACCAGAGTGGCTGAGGTGTCGAGAGACTCAGTGGGGTAGTAGCGCTGCTGACGACATTTCCGTCATGATCGATAAGCAGCGCCTTCGCGCCCGTCGTCGATAGATCAATACCTAAAAGCA
>DATNDM010000511.1:0-5059 GCA_035553235.1 Pyrinomonadaceae bacterium
TGGATTGGTCAGTGTCGGAGCCGGAGTCGCGCCTTCGAAACAGTTCGCGCCATCGTAACCGACGAAGTCGATGATGCCGCTGCCGACGGGGCAGTTACCGATCAGGGCAGTTGTGTTGCTGACGAGGGCGACCTTGCCTGATGTCGCTCCCATCGCGATTGAACCGGTTTGGTCGGCTGTCGGTAGATCGACAGTTCCGCCCGCGCCGGCAGATTCCTTGACCAGGTAGTACTGTCCGGGCTGCAGCGTGAAATTCGTGAGCGGCGTGACTTGCCAGTTCGCGAGGGTCGCCGACGAGTATTGCACGGACCAGCCGTTGAGACTGATCGGCGCGCCAGTGTGATTGATGATTTCGATGAAGTCGTTCTTCAGTGTCGAACCGCTGTTACCGCCGCCGCCATACACCTGACTGAGCACTACCGAGCCTGCGACGCCGGGCGTTGGGGTGGGGGATGGTGTGGGGCTCGGAGTCGGGGTTGGCGTTGGCGTTGGTGCAGCGCAGCCTGCCGAACTCTGCGGATCGCTTGGCGATATCAGTTGAAAGTCGTTGGCGTTGTTGTCGGTGTCAGTTGTACTACCGGACGCGCCGCCGGGCTTTCGCTCATAGCTGCGATTCAGATTCGAGGTTCCGAGATTGGTCAACACCGTGCCCTCTTTGAACGCTGAGCCGGTGCTCATGCCGACAGCGTCGACGATGGTGTTGTCAGACAGTGTCACTGCGATGCCGCCGTCGTCAGTGATGCCGGTGGTAAACGTCTGATCGCCGGGAACGGCGCCGCTGTAAGGGCCGCCGCTTGTTGAGGAGTTAGTGATCAGGTAATGGCAACCGGGTTGAAGTATCGTGCCGGCGGTGATCGTGGCCCGATCTGAGACACCGGCTGCGTTATTGGAACCTCTGATCTTCCAGCCGCCGATGGCGACAGGTGCTCCGGAGAGATTGTAAAGCTCGACGAATTCGTCAGCGGCGCCGTTCGGGCCGCGCACGCGAAACTCGCTGATGACTACATTAGTTGAGACTGCTTGAACCCTGGATGAGAAGCTCAAGAAAAGCATGAAAGCAAAAATCGCGAGTAACACGACTGCGGACGCTGCGAACACACGGGACTGCCGTGTTGAGTGAAGGGGGCTAATCAGGCGCATGCTAATTTTCCTTTGAGTCTAAAATTTAACTATCGTCGCACATTATTTGCGAGGAATACCGGAGGAACAGTGAGGCCGGCAGGTAAATGTGTGAGCCTTTTACCAGTTCTGTATTTGCTGGTCAAGTTAACGTGGCGTTACGTGCGATCCGGGTCTGTTTTGTTGCCACAAAAGGCACAAAAGACACAAAACAGAAAACGGTCTTGCGTCTAGTTGTTAACTCACCATCGCGCCATGCATAATGCCTGTCACGGAGGGACCGCTTCTTACTTTGCTTATCCAGTCGATTGAGCTGCGCGAGATTCGCCTGCCTCTGGTTCATTTTTTCGAAACAAGTTTTGGTCGGACAACTGAACGGCGCATCGTTCTGGCGCGTGTCACGGATGCGAATGGTGGCGAAGGTTGGGGTGAATGCACGGCCGGTGAGGGACCGTTTTATAGTGATGAATGGACCGACACCGCGTGGGCAACACTGACTGAGTTTCTCGCGCCGATGATGTTGCGCACCGAGTTTGAGAGCGCGGCGGATGCGTTCAAACTGATGAAGCCGGTCCGCGGGCATCGCATGGCAAAGGCGACACTCGAGACTGCGTGCTGGGATCTCGAAGCGAAGAATGCGGACGTGCCGTTGTGGAAACATCTCGGCGGCACTCGTGCCGAGATCGCTTGCGGTGTTTCGATCGGCATTCAGGATACTCCCGACGCGCTCATTGAAAAGATTCGCAAGGAAGTTGACGCCGGTTACCAGCGCATAAAGATCAAGATCAAACCCGGTTGGGATCTCAATATCGTCGAACGCGTGCGCAGCGAGTTTCCCGATATCCGCCTGATGGGCGACGCGAACTCCGCTTATAAACTCTCCGATGTCCCGCTCTTCCAGCAACTGGACCGGTTTAATCTCATGATGCTGGAACAACCGCTCGCACACGACGACATCTTCGACCACTCAGTGTTGCAGCGTCAGATTCAAACTCCCGTGTGTTTGGACGAATCGATCCGCTCGGCGGAAGGTGCGTGTCACGCGATCGAGATGGAGTCGTGTCGCATAATCAACGTCAAGCTCGGGCGCGTTGGTGGTCACGGGGAAGCGAAGCGCGTCGAGCAAGTCGCGCGTGATAACGAGATTCCGGTATGGTGCGGCGGCATGCTGGAGTCGGGAATCGGGCGCGCGCACAATATCGCGATGTCGACGCTGGCCGGTTTCACGTTGCCCGGTGACGTGTCGGCGAGCGCGCGCTACTGGGAAGAAGACATCATCGATCCGCCGGTGACGGTGAGCGCGCGTGGGACGATCAGCGTTCCTGGCGCGCCCGGCATCGGCTTCAACATCAACCTAAAACGTATCGAAGCGCTAACAGTTCGCAAAGAGACGATTAAATGAGTGGACCACTCGCACGTCAGATTCTCGCTGCGTTGCAGACGCGGCAGGCCGAGGTCGAGGCGTTTATCCAATCGCTGGTTGAAGTCGAGTCGCCGTCGGGCGACATGGAAGGCAGTCGTGCGGTGGTTGATCTTCTCGTCAACGCTGCAGGTGAACTCTCGTGTGTCGATGCGATTGAGCGTGTGGACGTGCCTGACTTCGGACAGCATCTCGTTGTCAGAGCTTTTCAAAAAGAAAGCCGGCAGCAGATCCTGATGGTCGGACATACGGACACGGTCCACTCGCGCGGATCGTTGAGTGAACGTCCGTGGCGTCGCGAAGCAGGAAAGATTTATGGGCCAGGCATCTTCGACATGAAAGCAAACTGCGCCCTCGCGATCGAAGTGCTGCGAACGCTCGTCGAGTTGCAGGCGAAGCCCACATGTGGCGTGACATTGGTGTTGACGTGTGATGAAGAGGTCGGGAGTTTGTCGGGATGGCCGTTCATCGAGCAGGCCGCGAAAGCGCAGCCCGTGCGTTGCGCGTTTGTAATGGAGCCGCCCGCGTCCGGTGGCCGTGTGAAGACCAGCCGCAAGGGAACCGGCATCTTCGCGATCAAGGTTGAAGGAAAAGCCGCGCACGCGGGCCTAGAACCGGAAAAGGGCGTGAGTGCGATTCTCGAACTCGCCCGCCAGACGGAACAACTTCACGCAATCAATCTGGCTGGATCGGGAATCACGCTGAACGTTGGCGTGGTCCATGGCGGCACGCGATCAAACGTCGTCGCAGCGGAAGCGCACGGCGAAATCGACGTACGCTTTTCAACGCAAGCGGAGTCGGAGGAGATCGAGCGCATACTTTCGAGTCTCAAACCGATTGACGACCGCACAAAAGTTTTCGTTTCCGGTGGTATCAACCGGCCGCCGCTTGAACGCACAGCCGCAGTTGTCGAACTGTTTGAAAAGGCGCGCGCGGTTGCCGCGAATCTCGACTTCGATCTCGGTGAGGCGCAAGTCGGCGGCGCGTCTGACGGAAACTTTCTCGCTGCGATGGGGATTCCGGTGCTCGATGGTTTGGGCATCAGCGGCGATGGCGCACACGCCATCCACGAGCACATCGAAGCCGCCGACATCGCGCGCCGCGGCGCACTCATCGGTGGCCTGCTCTTATCCGTGTAATGCTGATCGCAACCTGGAACGTAAACTCAATCCTCGCGCGGCTGCCGCACGTCATGCGCTGGCTCGACTCCGTGCAACCAGACGTCATTTGCATGCAGGAAACAAAGTGCACGGACGACAAGTTTCCTGTCCTGCTATTCAAGGAACGCGGTTACGAGTGCCAGCTCTACGGACAACAGTCATACAACGGCGTCGCGATTCTCACGCGCGAGACATGCGACACGCGACATCGCGGTTATCCTGATGACGATGAGACCGCGCAATCGCGACTGATCACGACGAACGTAAACGGCATCGAGATCGTCAACGTTTACATTCCGAACGGGCAGGCAGTTGGGTCGGAGAAGTTTGCGTTCAAGCTTGCGTGGATGCAGCGGCTGCACGATTTCTTCACGAGCCATTACGATCCGAGAAAGCCGGTTTTGTTGTGTGGCGACTTCAACGTCGCGCCTGAAGCGCGTGACGTGCACGACGTGCGTTTGTGGACGGGGCGGATCATGTTCAGCGACCAGGAGCACGCCGCGTTACAGCACATCAAGGACTTTGGCTTCACGGATGCGTATCGTTTGCACACTGAAGATGGCGGGCACTTCACGTGGTGGGACTATCGTGCGGGCGCGTTCCGGCGCAACCTCGGACTGCGGATCGATCACGTGTGGATCACGGAGCCGTTGATTGCGAGGAGTGTGCGGACGTGGATTGACATCGAGCCGCGGAAGTGGGAGAAGCCGTCCGATCACGCACCCGTACTCGCTGAGTTTTCTTAGCCACAAAAGGCACAAAAAGCACAAAAGCACCAAAAACATTTCATTGGTGCTTTTGTGCTTTTTGTGCCTTTCGTGGCTAATTAGTTTGAAGTCAACTCAGCGGTCTTCTCGGTGATGTCCTTCTGCGCCCATTCATTGTCGCGGCTTGTTTCGCCGGCCTTGGAACGCTTCGCGGCTTTCATGCGTTGCACGAGGTCCATGTGAGTGGAGAAGTACGGCAGGCTCTTCCCGACGATCTCCTGGACCGAGTTGAAGCCTTTGTCGACCATGAATTTCTCGACGCCTTCCTTCAACTCATCGATCATCTTCACGCCCTGAAGCATCACCCCCGTGCAGATCTGCACCGTGGACGATCCGAGCAGTATGAACTCGAGCGCGTCGTGCGACGTCTCGATTCCGCCGATACCGCTGATCGACACGTCGTCCGGAATCGCGAGCGCGAGTTGACTCACCATTCGCAGCGCAATCGGGCGCACCGCCTGGGCCGAGTAACCACCCGGAACACAATGACCTTCCACCGTAGGCATCGGCCGCAACGTATCAAGATCGACACCAATCACTGACAGGATCGTATTGATCGCCGAGATGCCGTTAGCCCCACCACGAACGGCGGC
>DATNDM010000512.1:0-3154 GCA_035553235.1 Pyrinomonadaceae bacterium
ACACCGGGAACGCTCGTCTCCTCCTATCCGATGAGTTTTCAGTCGCCGGAAGCACGACTCGCGATCAAGATCAACAGGCGCCTCGATTGGAACGTCGGTTATCAGTATTACAACTACAACGAAAGCCCGCTTGTCGGCCCACGCCCCCAGAACTATCACGCGCACCTGCCTTACACGTCGTTGCGCCTCTACTTTGGTCGGCAGGAATGAAGCAACTCGTCGTTTTGCTACTTATGCTGAGTTCCATTAGGTGCCCAGCGTGGCACTTTTGAAAAGGAGAGACTGTTATGACTTTGAAAACTTCCACCGCGATTGCCGCAACCATTCTGCTTTCATTGTTAGCAATCGTTCCAGCCGGAGCACGCAACCCGCGGTTTCAGGATTTCGACGCGGCGAAAACATACAAAGGCAAATGCGTCGCCTGTCATGGACCAAAGGCTGAAAAGAAGTACGACCCAGCCAAGCCGGACGATGAACAAGTGCAAGCCGTTCTGAAAGGTAAGAAGGCGGAGAAGCCCCCCAACATGCCGGGATACGAGAGCAAAGGAGTCACCGCGGACCAGGCAAAGGCGCTCGTGGACTACATGAAATCGCTGAAACAGTGAAGAAGTAAATTTCTTCTCTGTGCAACCTCTGTGTTCTCTGTGTCTCCGTGGTGATTTCCGCTAAGCAGTCGTAAACCACGGAGACACAGAGAACACAGAGCAAGAACGACAGTGAAGCTCATTCCTGACACAAGCTTGTTTCGCAACTACATCAGCCTGGCTGGCGCGGCGGTCGCAATCGCGTGCCTCGCCAGCATCGTGCTGTTGTTTTTGGTCGACATCACCGGCCGGCGAAGCAGTCCGTACATCGGCATCTTCGCCTGGGTGATCATTCCCGCGATTCTCGTGTGCGGCTTAATCGCCGTTGCCGCCGGTGCTTTGCGCGAGCGACGGCGGCGACGAAGGCTCTTGCCAGATGAATCCCAGACCCTCCCGAGTATCAATCTCAATGATCCAAAAGCAAGGAAGGTGTTTCTTGTATTCGCCGGCTTTGCTGTCCTGTTTATTGCGTTCAGCGCTTTTGGCAGCTTTCAAGCTTATGAACACACAGAGTCCGTGGCCTTCTGCGGACAGACCTGTCACACGGTGATGAAGCCTGAGTTTGTGGCCTTTCAAAACTCGCCGCACGCGCGTTTGGAGTGTGTTGATTGTCACGTCGGTGAAGGCGCTCGCTGGTATGTCAAATCAAAAGTCAATGGGGTCCACCAACTCTACGCCGTCACCTTCAACACGTTTGAGAAACCCATCAAAAGCCCCGTGCTCAACATGCGTCCAGCAAACGACACCTGCGCGCATTGTCATTGGTCTGAGAAGTTCATGGGCAGCAAGCTCAAAGTGTTCGATCGCTATGCTTACGATCAGAACAACACGCGCCGCGAGGTTCGCCTGCTCATGAACGTCGGTGGCGGTAATCCCGATACCGGACCAGTAACCGGGATTCACTGGCACATGAATCTCAACAACCAGATCGACTTCATTGCCACGGACATGCGGCGACAAGTCATTCCGTGGGTCCAGGCAAAAGATCGCAACGGCAACGTGACGGTTTACGTGGCTCCGAACTCAACGCTCACGCCGGAACAGATCGCGAACACTCCGAAGCGGCGAATGGATTGTATTGACTGCCATAACCGGCCTGCTCACATCTACAACCCGCCAGACATCTCCATCGACAATGCTCTTGCCGCGAACCGGCTCGATCCTTCGTTGCCGTTTCTGAAGCGGCAGGCGGTTGAAGCACTTTCGAGGTCTTATACGACGAACGATGAGGCAGTGAAAACGATCGGTTCGAGCCTGACTGATTTCTACCGCAGTAATTATTCCGCACTCTACTCTGAAAAGCGCACTTCAGTCGACGGCGCAATCAAAGAGATTCAACGCATCTATCAGACCAACTTCTTTCCGGAGATGAAGACTGACTGGCAAGCTCATCCAAACAATATCGGTCACCTGATTTCGTCCGGTTGTTTCCGCTGTCACGATGGTGAGCACAAGAGCGATACGGGCAAGGTGATCAGCAACGATTGCAACATCTGTCACACCGTTCTTTACGATTCAGCGCGTCCCGCCGAACAGAACGCCAGTACCGGATCGTTCAAACATCCCGTCGACCTCGGCGGCCTTGCTTCACGTAAGTGCGAGAGTTGTCATCAGGCGAACAAGCCCTTCCAGCACCCGATCGACCTCGGCGATATCTCGATGTTTAAATGTTCAGAGTGTCATTAGCCACAAAAAGCACAAATCTTCGAAGCGAATCGTACTTGGAAGCAAATCACTAGCACCTGCGATAGCGGGTCGGGGCGCACAGCCATCCAGATCCGCAATCAAGCGGCGGCTCTGGCCAGGCCGAGCAATGAGCCAGTGTGACGTGCAATCATCAACTCTTCATTCGTGGGGATTACCCACACCGAGACTTTGCTGCGCGAGTTCGAGATCTCAGCTTCACGATCACGGTTTGCACTCTCGTTCAACTCGACACCGAGCCACGCACTCGCATCACAGATTCGTTGCCGGATTTCCGGTGAGTTCTCGCCGATGCCGGCCGTAAACACGAGCCCATCGATGCCGCCGAGCACAGCAGCGAGCGCACCGATCTCTTTCGCTGCGCGGTAGACGAAGTACTCAACGGCGAGTTGAGCGTCGGGCTCAGTTCTGCCAAGCAGGTCGCGCATGTCGTTGCTGATTCCGGAGATTCCGAGGAGACCTGACTGCTTGTAAAGCAGCGTTTCGACTTGTTTCGCCGTGAGGTTCAACCCCTGAAAGAGATGCAACACCACACCCGGATCGAGTGCACCAGGTCTTGTTCCCATGCATAGACCATCAAGTGCTGTGAAGCCGAGCGTGCTATCGACACTCTTCCCGTCTCTCAACGCGCACAAGCTCGCGCCGCTGCCGAGATGCGCTACGATGACACGGCCGTGAGCAATCTTCGGCGCCACTTGCGGCAGGACCGATGCGATGTACTCGTAAGAGAGACCGTGGAATCCATATCTCTGTAAGCCCGCTTGACGCAGCTCGCGTGGCAGTGGAATGAGCTCCGCAACGGCTGGTTGACCGCGATGAAAACTGGTATCGAAGCAAGCTACCTGCGGTACGTCGGGTAAACGATC
>DATNDM010000513.1:0-2650 GCA_035553235.1 Pyrinomonadaceae bacterium
CGTATAAAAGGGCAGGAGTGTTGAGCCGATTTGCTTCTGTTCTATTTGCTCGATGGTCCCGATTCCATGATTCGGGTAAACGACTTTCTGGCCGACTTTGAAGCCCACCATGCACCTCCATCGAATTTGAAAATATCAGACTGCGCCGCACGCGCGAATCTGTGGGAGTTGTCCGAGGACGCAGGATTGCGTCGAAGCCCTGTTTGGTAAGTACGTCGAGTCTAGCAAGCTATCTTGCGAATGGTCAAGGTTTCGGAAAGAAGGAATCAGATCCGCGTTTATTCGCGCAAATCCGCGGCTAAAACTAAATTTTGGCAGGGCTTCAATTCGATCGCGTTCTTTTTTGCCTCGGCTTTTTTCCGAATCGTCGTGCGTGTTGAAGCGGATTCGGGTTGACGCAGCTTAGCCGGAGTCGGAGCTTGCGCGTCGATCAAAGCGAGGTATTTGCCGGGTGGCACGTTGTTGAATGCAAACGTTTGGTCTTCGCCGATAGCGCTGACGAAGTACCGCAAGACATCATCCACTTTGTCCGGCTCATTCGGCACGAGATAAACAGACAATCCGCTTGTTGTCGCAGCACCTTCCGGCGCCGGCACGCGCCCGCGAATCGATGCTGCACCCTGTGCCAGCGTGATCGTGAGATTCGCAAGCGACTCTCCTGACTTCAAGGTGGTCCAGTTCGCCGCTGCATCGATCTTTTGCGGCTTCGTTGTTCCGCTGCTGGTTGTGATCGATTGCAGATACCAGTACCGCGCAAAAAACAACGGCTCGAATCGATATCTACCGGGCAGAAGGTTTCGCAGCACAAACGCCCCGTTCGCGTCCGCCGACGCCGAACTCGGCGGCACGCGCGCTTCAAGCAAATCCTGCTTACCCGATTCTTTTTCAGGTCGCTCGAGTCGGACCATAGTTTCGCTTAGCAACGGCGCATGTTTCCCCTCGCACGCTGCAATCTTCGACGCTTCCATCGTTATCTTTCCACTGATTGATCCTAACGTCTTTGTGAGCAGCTCGAGTCCCGTAACATCCGCGCCTTTCACGCTGACATGCTTCGGTTCCGATACCGCCACCACCGGCGTCGTCGATGGCCGCGGCGCCGTCATCTCTTGTGCAACAAGATCATAGTCACCATCGGCAAGGCCACTGAAGGCAAAGCCACGGCTCTCCACCGGCTGAAACGTCGTCGCGATCAATGCTGAACTGCCGGCCGCCATCAACGCTATTGACGCGCCATTCGGTCCGCTGATTTTTACCGAGCCGCTGATCGTATGGCCCGGCTCACCACGGTAGCGAATGTCGATCGTCGAGTCGTCGCCGCTGCGCACCACCACTTCCGCTGCGTTATCACGCGTCGACGACGGCGCAAAGGTCGCCGCATCCGTATCGTAAGGATTGTACGAAGGAGAGAACCCGGGACCACCCGCGCTGACGATGTACGTTCCAGGGCGCAGTCCGTAGATTCGATAAACGCCGCGGTCATCGGTTGATTGCTCGAGAGTCACAGAAAATTTTGGTGTTTCGCCGCGGGTGTCGCGAACCATCGTGGCGCGCACGCGCACCGCGACGACTGGTTCGCTGAGCGAGTTTGTAACGGTTCCCGTAATTGCACCACCGCGAATCAGTTCGAGATTGACTGTGTCGCCGATGCGGTAGTAAGTGGGTGAATTTTGTTCGCTGGGAACTGTAGTGTACGCAGGCGCGTTGGCGGTCACGATATAGAGTGCCGGATCGAGGCCGTTCACGCGAAAGTTTCCATCAGCGTCGGTCATAGTCGAGCGCGAACTTCCAATCGCATTAGCAGCGCGAATAAACAACGACGCGCCGGCGAGTGGCTGTCCGCTCTCATTCACGACTCTGCCGCTGATCACGCCGGTCGCAGGCTCGTCGGGTTTCTGCGGAGACGCCGCCGGAACCTGCGCGCGCAACCATACGCATGAAGCAATGACGATAATTGAAGCTGCGAGGAGTTTTTGCATGGGAGTCATAATGCTTACGGCTTTTCCGGCGATGGATTCATGTCGATGGTGAGTGTGACGTCTGTTGTGACTCCGTCTGGAATCGTGATCTCGCGCTTCACCATTCGACCCCTCACATTCGGCCCCATGCTAATCACGGCCTGGATTACATATGTGCCCGGCGCCACGCCTTCGATCAGAAAGCGGCCGCGCGCATCGACCCGCGGCGGTCGCAGGCTGCTAATGCGTTCACCCGGCCTCAGGAGACCGACAAAGATCCGCTCGGGATTCGGCAGCGCGCCGTTCTCGACTTGTACAACTCCGCGAATCGTCGCAGTTCCATAAGCCAGGACCACGCGTACACCCGTCAACTGTTCGCGTTCCTGGATCTGAATACTGCGCGACACGACCTCGCCATCACGCTCCACGCGCACGAGGCTGAATCCTTTTGGTGGAACCGAGCTGTCCTTCGCATTCACAAATAGGTTCGCAAAACCGCCGGTCAAGCCTGTTACTGAAAAGCTTCCATTCGGAGCAACGGATGCTGTTCCTGAAGAGCCCGTCTTCGTCGCAAAATCATTGACAAAGACGCGCATCAGCAGCTCTGGGAATCTCGCGACCGCTGCGGGGCTCGGTGTTTCGAGTACGACAACGCCACTCAGGCTCGCGCCTTGATAGAGTTTGACTGTGATTCC
>DATNDM010000514.1:0-4585 GCA_035553235.1 Pyrinomonadaceae bacterium
CAATCACACTTCCGCTGAAGATAGAATGAACTTTCAAATTCGGGTCTCCTGTCCGAGTTATTTCCCACTCTTCAGCGTCCTGCGCGAGTCCGTTCTTTCCTATGACTCGTCCCCTGGCTCTAGGAGTCTGATATAAGTCAGCCGAGGTTGGGGGCTTGCATCCTTGATGCGGTGCGCTGAAGCGTCTTGTTAAGGTAAAGCGAAAAGCGATGACTGATTCCAGTATTGTTCGCGATTCGGGTGTGACCCTACCACAGCGTTTAAGGGACGTTCAACCGTGAGACGGGCGTGATTTCTGTGAGGATTTTAACAACACTGCGCGTAATTGGTGAAATATTGAAAGTTAAGAAAAATCGATACGGTCACATCGACACAAGTTTTTTGCGGGTCAACAGAGCAGGCGATCCACCGATTTCACAGAGGTGTTTATGAGAATCTGTGGATGAATCGAGAATGAAGATTCAGAGTTTGAGGAAGTTTTCCACGACGTGGCGACCTTCGGGATGTTCGTCGTCAAAGAGCTCGGGATGAAACTGCACTCCGTAAACGCGTCTGCCCTTCTCCTGCATCGCCTGGATCTTGCACGTCTCATTCGAAGCCGTCACACGAAAACCATTAGGCAGCTCTTTCACTTCATCACAGTGGTTGTGCCAAACCGTCATCTCAGAGGGCAGTCCTTTGAACAATCCCTCGCCCGTGTTTTCGATCGGTAAGAAACCGCGTTCACGCTGCGCGCCGTTGTAGCCTTCGCCGGGTTCGAGTCGGCCCATCAATCCGACTTCAGCTCCATATGCAATCGCAATCTGCTGATGACCACCACACACACCGAGAATCGGCTGGCTCGCATGTTTGATGACGTCGAAAACTCCAGCCAGCGACCCTGCCGAATACTGATCCCATGGATGACTCTGCCCGCTCAGAATGATGTGCGAAGGACGCAGGCTGCGAACTCGCTCGAGCGACACGTTTTGAAAGGGCTCGATGAGGATCTCGACGCCGGGAATCAAACGGCCCAGCACCGCGCGAATCTCGCGTGGGCTTGCGCCTTGACCATCGATCGTGTTGTCGACGAGGTAAACGAGCACTACTTCAAACAGTAAAGCTTCCCATTGAAAGCGCCGATGTAAATTCGTCCGTCGAGTATCGCGGGCGTCGCGTTGATATTATCACCAATCTTCAACTCGCTGATCGACTCGCCCTTGTCAGCCGAGATCGTATGAAGCCACCCGGCTTTGTCTCCGAACACGAGGCGTCCCTCCACGAGCGGCGACGTTCCCCAAATCGCGGCTTTCGCCTTGTATCGCCACACGACTTCGCCTTTGTCTGCCGTCAGGCAATAGAGATAGCCGTTGCTCGAGCCGATGTGCACTCTGCCATTCGCGACGATCGGGCTGGCCCACATGCCACTCTTCTCCTTCAGCGTGCCACCGACTGCCTGGTACTTCCAAAGCAATTCGCCGTCACTCTGCCGGAAGCAGTAAACAACGCCATTCTCAGCCGCCGTGTAAACTTTGCCTTCGTAAACCGCGGGCGTCGAATCGGAATCGGCGCCGATGCGCGCTTGCCAAATCGTTTTGCCGTCAGCGAGATTGAGACAAAACAGATCGCCCTGCTCAGTGCCGACGTACACGCGGTCGTCGACGATAGAGAAACTGCCTTCCATCGACCCGAGCCGTTCGGTTTTGTAGATCAACGAACCATCCTCGAGATTCAGACAGTAGAAGAAGTGGTCTTCGCCGCCGAAGTAGACACGGTTGTTAACCACGGCCGCGGAGCAATCGACTTCGAAGCCGGTTTTGTACTTCCAGATGAGCGTGCCATCGCGCTTGTCGATGCAGTAGATGTAGTGATCGAGTCCGCTGGCGATTAGTCGATCGCCAACGATCGTCGGCGTGGCTTTGAGGCTGTCTTCAGTTTTGTAAGTCCAGATGACGCGGCCGTCTTTTTTGTCGATACAGTAAAGACGACCATCGGCTGAGCCGAAGTAGACGTGTTGTTCGTCGACGGATGGCTGACCGGGCCAACTCGAGCCGCCCCACGGATCTTTGTGCAGACGTCCGCTGATGCCCTTGGTCTCGACTGACCATACGACTTCCAATTGTTTTCCGGACCAGGGGCCAGTGCCGTAGAAATTTCGGGACGGATTGCCAAGCCATGCCGGAACGGATGATGGTGGTTTCGGGGGTTCCGGCGGTTTCGCCGCCTCTGTTTTGGTGATTACCTTGCCGCGACAGGCAGACACTAATAGAAGGGCGAAGATGATGGGGGAGATTCGTAGCATAAGGTTTGTTCATCCACAGATTACGCAGATTTCATAAACAATCTGCGTAATCTGTGGATACCGGTATTAGGACTGCAACCAAACACCGGAATAGACTACTTCAGCGGTTCCCGTGATCACAACCTCATTATCGGCTCGCCACTTGATCCGGACTTCACCGCCTTCCATTAACACACGCACGTCGCGATCGGCTCTGTCATTAACCATCGCCGCCACCGCACCCGCGCACGAACAGGTGCCGGAAGCCGTAGTCTCACCGACACCACGCTCCCAGATGCGCAGTTCGATGAAGTCTCGCTCGACGGGCCGTACAAACACAACGTTCGTTCGATCCGGAAACTGCGGATGAACCTCGATCGCCTTGCCAATCGCCCGCCAGTTCAGCGCGTCAAAATCATCGACGAGGATGCAGCAGTTCGGATTGCCCATCTGCATCGCTGTGATAGGAAACGTTTCGCCATTTACGACGAGCGGATAATTCCTGACGCTGTCGAGCGGCGGCGTGATCGACATCGGTATCGACGAAGTGTCGAACTTCGGTTGGCCCAACTCCGACTCGAACACGAACTTGCCGGGCGCAGGCTGACCGCGGAGGAAATAGCGCTTCAATCCCGTCTTCGTGCTCAGCCGCAAGCCTTCCTTCCTCCAAATCTCGTTGTAGTAAAGATACGCAACAGCGCAACGAGTGCCGTTGCCGGAAAGCCCCGCTTCACTACCATCGGGGTTGAAGATGCGACAACTGAAATCCGCCTCTTCAGCGTCAGCGCGCGCGATGATCGCGATGCCATCGCCGCCTGCCCCGTAGTGCCGGCTACAAATGCGCCGCGCAAACTCGCCGAGCTCGCGCACCTCGCGAAGTTCCTCGGCCTCGATCACCAGATAATCGTTTCCGAGACCGTGGAATTTAGTGAATCGTATTCCCATCCGTATTTGTCTGTGGCTTTTCCTGAAATGAAGCGAGCAGGATCGCGATCGGGTCGATACACGAATATCGCGGATCGAGATCGCGTGGGTAGTTGTTGACCATGATTGAAAACGCGAGCCTTTCGCCACCCGCCGTCGTGAGATAACCGCCGAGACTCGCCGCCGAACTCAGCGAACCCGTTTTCGCGCGCACGTTGTTCTCCGCAGGCGTGCCTTTGAATCGATTGCGCAAAGTTCCATCAACGCCGGCAATCGGAAGCGCATCACGAAACACAGCGGCATAACGATGCTTGCTCATGAACGTCAACAACTGCACCGAAGCTTCGGCTGTGATCATGTCGTTGCGTGAAAGACCCGACCCGTCGTCGAGCACGAGTGCTTCCGGGCTGAGGCCCACAGTCTTCAGAAACGCTTTGACTGCTTCGAGACCAAGCTCTTCCGAGGTCTGCGGCAGGTTCGACGTCGTTGTCGTTGCGGGCGGCGGTGCTGCGACTTTCCCGAGCGTCCGCAGAATTAGTTCGGTGTACAGGTTCTGGCTTGGCTTCAGTGTGTTCGCGGCAATCACGCTGAGGGGCGGCGACTGCAACGTCGCGATCTCGTTTTGAAATGCGGTGGGAGGAGTGTGACTGTTAAGCAGGCTAACTACGTCGGTGGGTTGCATGAGGGCACCTGTTCGAGACTTCCCCGTAATCGTGACACCTTTTTGCGCGAGTGACGAACGTAGCATGTAGACGAAGAGCAGTCCTGGATGAGAGATGCCGATGCCGCCAGTGTAACCACGATCTTCCAGCGGTATGCTGCCGGTGATCGTAATCGTGTTTTCGCCGAGTCCACGCTGAATCGAGATCTCGCGCCGGCTGCCTTTCGCCGAGGTCGTGACTTTGTTGACGATCGTGAGCAGCGGATCGGGTGGACCAGTCGTGATCGATGCTGGTTGGCCGATCGCTGTGCCCGGCTTAACGAAGAGATCGAGCGCGTTGTCGTTTGCGGTAAGCGGTGTGATTTCGGCGCCGTAGTACCAGGTCAGGTCTTCCCAGTTCCAGCCGGAACCATACTTCGGACCAACGAAGTAACTCTCGTCACCGATGATATCGCCTTCGACGCGCTTCACACCCGCGGCAGCGATGCGGTCCGCAAGATCGTTGATGCCTTTGAAGTAGTCGCCGTTGTTGAAACGCGCAGCGATACTCGGGTCGCCTCGGCCGTAAATTATTAGATCGCCGTGGACGACGCCCGCAGCATCGGGACGCGTGGTCGCGAACACCGAAGTCGAGAAAAGATAGTCCGGGGACAAGCGATCGAGCGCAGCAGCGACCGTGTAAAGCTTCATGTTTGACGCGGGGCGGAGAAGTTTTGCAGCGTTCTCTTCAAAAAGTACGC
>DATNDM010000515.1:0-4012 GCA_035553235.1 Pyrinomonadaceae bacterium
AACGTGGATCAGATCTATCGAAGGTTAGGGTTGTTGTAGGCTAGGGCCTTGCACGAAAGTCGTTTTCGGAGTTCTTCTCTGTGCAACCTCTGTGTTCTCTGTGCCTTTGTGGTTAAGAATTGTTCAAAAAAAACAACCACAGAGACACAGAGAACACAGAGGTTGCACAGAGAAGAGCTAAGAGACAGACTTTTCGTGCAAGGCTGGCTGAACTATTTGGCCGAAAACTTCTCTGCAAAATTCCCGATCACGGGCAGCTTGAAATATTGGCCTTGGAACGCCTTTATCAGGCACAGTACCCAGCCAGCCAGGATGGCAACACCAAACACGAGCCAAAGTAGTATTGAGACGACACTCAGCAATGTCGCCAGGATGCCTGAGATCTGGCTAACAATCAGGAAGATAACAAACAGCGCGACCCATAGCACGATAGCCACGACGATAGCCACAACATTGAACAGCAACGATTGCATTGCGTGAAATCGAACCAGGCGGCTGTCTTTTTCAATCAAAAAGAAGACCAGCCCCGATATCCAGCCAAAAATGTATGAGAGCAAGGCGGCAACGTTTTCATCAAGTCCCGTACTGGATTTCGCAGTTTGGGCAGGTGGCTGGCTGCTCATTTGGACGGGCGGAGGGTTTTGCATTATAAGTTTCTCCTGTTAGAAAGGGTTTGATCCGGGCGCGACAGGGCTCACGAGCCGGAGATATTATTCCAACAACTGCTTGATAAGCAATGTTTTGTTGAGTAACCGATGAAAGCCAAAGTTTATGTGAACCTTAAGTCCGGCGTGCTCGACCCGCAGGGCAAAGCCATCCAGCATTCGGTCGAGCTGCTTGGCTTCTCGGGGATTTCCGACGTGCGGCAAGGGAAATACTTCGAGATCTCGCTCGACGGATCGATGGACAACGAACGCGCGCTCGAGTCGATCGAAAAAATGGCGCGCGAAGTCCTTTCCAATCCCATCATCGAAGACTACCGCGTGGAGATAGAAGCGTGAAATTCGGAGTTATTGTTTTTCCCGGTTCGAATTGCGATCACGACGCCTACCACGTCATTTCCAAACACGTGGGTCAACCAGTCGATTTCATCTGGCACCGCGAAACAGATCTTTCGAGTTACGATGCGGTGATACTTCCCGGCGGCTTTTCTTACGGCGACTATCTTCGCGCCGGCGCGCTCGCCCGCTTCTCGCCCGTAATGAATTCAGTCAGGAAGTTTGCGGAGAGTGGTCGCTTCGTGCTCGGCATCTGCAACGGCTTTCAAATCCTTTGCGAAGCCGGACTGTTACCGGGCGCTTTGATTCGCAATCGCGATCTGCACTTCATCTGCGAACACATTTACGTGCGCGTCGAAACGTCAGACAGTCCTTTCACTAACGAGTTGAAGCGCGGCGCCGTGCTTCGTATTCCGATCGCGCACGCAGAAGGAAACTACATCTGCGACGACAACACCCTCGCTGAACTGCAACGAGAAGATCGAATCGTTTTTCGCTACTGTGACAAAGATGGCAACGTCACCGACGCCGCGAACCCGAACGGCTCGCGCGACAACATCGCGGGTATTTGTAATCGCGGACGGAATGTCATCGGCTTGATGCCGCATCCGGAACGCGCTTGTGAAGACTTGCTGGGCTCGAGTGATGGCAGCGACATCTTCCGTTCACTCGCCGCCACTGTGGCAGCCGCAGTTTGATACCAACAGTCATCATATGAAACGACTACTACCGTTCATCATCATCCTCGTCGTTCTTGGCGCCGCTCTCGGCAGCGCGTGGTATTTAACACGAACAATTCCTGCTTCGCCGACAGTTGGAAACCAGGCGGCAGTGACGCCGCCCAGTGCGTCAGGCTCACCTGGTTCGCAGAGTTCGCCGGTGGCACAGCAACAACAGGCCAGTGTGCCGGGTGTTCCCGGAGCGGAGCCCGCGCATGTGCAGGGGCCGGCGAATGCCCCTGTCCAGCTCGAGGAGTTTGGTGACTTCGAGTGTCCGCCGTGCGGAATGTTTCATCCGATCCTCAAGCAAATGCAGGCGGAGTTTGGTGATAAGTTAGCCGTAACTTTCCGAGAGTTCCCACTCGTGCCGACACACCAGCATGCAGTAGCTGCCGCGTCAGCGGCTGAGGCCGCCGGCCTGCAGGGTAAGTTTTGGGAGATGCACGACATGCTCTACGACCACCAGAACGACTGGAAGAAAGAGTTTGACGTGCGCCCGATCTTTGAAGGTTACGCGAAACAGATCGGGCTCGACGTCGAGCGTTACAAACGCGACGTTAACGGTGATTTGGTCGCACAGCGAATCTTTGCGGACGGCAAACGCGGACACTCGCTCGGCGTGAAGGGCACGCCCACTGTTTTTATGAATGGCCGCGAAGTGCCGTTCGAGAATCTTCCCGCTGAGAAGTTGCGCGTTGTGATTCAGAATGAACTCCGCAGCAGTGGCCGATGAAGAAAATCTACATCGTAGCCGCGCTGCTCGCATTACTCGGACTTGCCGACGCACTTTACCTCACGATCGAACACGTCACCGGACAAAGTGTTCGCTGCACGATTCTTTCGGGCTGCTCGGCAGTGTTGAGTAGTCCCTACGCGGTGGTGGCGGGTTTTCCGCTGGCAGCGATCGGCGCGGCAGCGTATTTCAGCGTCTTTAGCCTCGCCGTTCTTACGCTGTTTGGCTATCCGAAAGTCGGCGGGCTTTTGCTGGCGCTGGTGATTGCGATGTTTGCGGTGAGTTTGTGGTTGGTCTATCTGCAGGCCTTTGTCATCCGCGAGTTTTGCCAGTACTGTTTACTATCAGCCTTGATCACCACGACGTTGTTAGTGGTCGTGTTTATTAGCCGCAGAGTGCACGGATAAGGAAATCAGATGGCGCAGCAGCAACCAACAGTCTCGGATATTTTTCGGCGCGCGCAAGCTTTGCGACAGGAGCATTCGGACTGGTCGTACAAACAAGTTAAGGAGCAGTTGGTCAAAGATTTTTCCGGTGCGGCGTTCCCGCCACTGTACAACCTGACGATTCCCGAGCAGGATGCGCGCGCGCCCGAGGAAGACTGGACTGCCGGACTTCCGATCGTGCGTCGCGGGATTCAGTTCCAGGACTGGAAGGAAGTCATCGAAGGAATCATCATCAGTCTCGAGCAAACGGAAAATTACGAGCAACAGCGCGGGGCCGAAGGATCTCGTGACGATTGGCACGACCGGACGGTCGGCATCGATGAGGCGGTGGCGAAAGGCGTCGGCAAATGGATGCCGGAAGAGTTGATTGCACTCGCCGAACGCAAAAGCAAGAAATAATCCGCGTTCATCCGCGTTCATGTGCGGCAAGGTGTACTATGAGCTTTCTGAATAATCTATTCCAGGATCCGAAATACCAGAACAACGATCCGCGCAAGCCCGAAGAGATCGACGACGCGAACGTCATCATCAGTCCTGACACGCGACGCGAGAAGCGCATCCCGCCGGGCCAGTCGCGCACGAAGAAGTGGCCCGTGCTCGATGCACACGGAACGCCCGACATCGATCTTGCGAACTGGACTTTTGAAGTTGAAGGCCTCGTCGAAAACAAGCTGAGCTGGTCGCTTGATGAATTCATGCAGCTTCCGGCGGTACGAGTCTATGCTGACTTTCACTGTGTGACGCGCTGGTCGCGTCTCGATAACGTCTGGAGCGGCGTTTCCACACGCGAGATCGCGCGACTCGTCGGCCTCAAGCCCGAGGCAAAATTCGTCTTAGCGCTCGCTTACGATTACGGTTGGACCACCAACGTTCCGCTCGAATACTTCCTTAAAGAAGACTCACTCTTCGCATGGGCCCACGACGGCCAGCCCATTCCGCCCGAGCACGGTGGACCAGTCCGACTGATCATCCCGCAGCTTTACGCGTGGAAGTCGGCGAAGTGGGTGAAGGGCGTGCGCTTCCTCGAACAGGATCAAGCGGGTTTCTGGGAAGAGGGCGGTTACCACATGCGCGGTGTGCCGTGGGGTCCAGGCGATGGTGAGCGATTCCGCTGGT
>DATNDM010000516.1:0-3991 GCA_035553235.1 Pyrinomonadaceae bacterium
CGCGGATTTGTCGAGCGTCGTGCGGCGGGCGAGCCGTTGCAATACATCACGGGCGTGCAGGATTTTTACGGCCGCGAGTTTCGCGTCACGCCTGATGTTTTGATTCCGCGGCCTGAGACGGAATTACTCGTCGAAGCGGCGTTGGAAGTGACGACGAGTAAAGACACATTGATCTGCGATGTCGGAACTGGATCAGGCTGTATCGCGCTTACGTTGTTGTGTGAGATGTCGCGTGCGCGGGCGGTGGCGATCGACAAATCCGCCGCGGCGCTCGAAATCGCAAAGCAAAACGCCGCGAAGCTGGACGTTTCAGACCGCTCCGTGTTCGTTGTTTCTGACTGTTTCGACGCATTGGATCCCGATGAGTACCATTTTGATCTGATCGTCTCGAACCCGCCTTACGTCGCGGAGTCGGCTCTGGCTGGACTGCAACGCGAGGTCAGGGACCACGAACCGCTCGTAGCGTTATCTCCCGGTGCTGACGGTTTGACGGTGATTCGTCGTTTGCTCACCGGAGCGCCCGCGTACCTGAAGCCGAACGGGCATCTGCTGATGGAAATCGGATTCGATCAGGGAGAAAGTGTTCGCGATCTGATTGATGAAGCGGTGTGGTCACTGCTCGAAGTCCGTCCCGATTTACAATGCATTCCGCGCATCGTGGTTTTAGAAAAGCGTTAGACACGATTTGCAGGATTTTCAGGATTAACAAACCTGCCACATCGCCCGAACCCGCGGTGTTTAGCGTTCAGAGCCGCGAAAAGCGCGACAGACAACACCCCAGACATTTTAAGGAGACCGAGTTTATGTACAGGTTTTTAGGCCGAAGTGTGCTCATTGCTGCGTTGGTGACGTTTACGGGCGTCGCCGCGTTTGCCCAAAAGGACAGAGATCGCTCGCTGACTTGTCGTGACGAGAACTGGTACAACGACAAGCTCGTCGGCAATTGTGAAATTAGAGAGCAAACCCTCGCGCCAAGTGGCGGCACGATCGCGATTGATGGGAAACAGAACGGAGGCGTTTCCGTAAAGGGCTGGGACCAGAACCAGGTTTTGGTGCGCGCCCGCGTGCAAACCGGCGCGCCGACTGCTGCCGAGGCACAAGCGCTTGGTCAGCAAGTACGGATCGAGACCAGCGGCTCGAAGATTTTCGCGAGTGGTCCAGAGAATCGTCAGAATTATCATTGGGACGTGAGCTATGAAGTCTTCGTTCCGCGTCGCACCGATCTTTCGCTCGAGACTCACAACGGCGGCATCGCAATCGCGGATGTCAACGGCCGTATCGACTTCAGTGCAGTAAATGGCGGCGTCGTTTTGAAGCGAGTCGGCGGAGCAGTGAAAGGCTCGACGGCGAATGGCGGCCTCGTCGTTGAACTGACCGGCGACCGTTGGGACGGCGAAACTCTTGACGTCAGCACGACCAACGGCGGTGTGATCATGTCCGTGCCGGAAAATTATTCAGCGCACCTTGAAACGGGAACAGTCAACGGCGGTGTAACGGTCGATTTTCCGGTGACCGTGCAGGGTCGACTCACGAAGCAGATCGCGCTCAACCTCGGCTCCGGTGGCGCGACTGTGCGAGCGACGACGACCAACGGCGGTGTACATCTCAAGAAGGTCACGAACGAATAAATGGGAGGGCGGTGATCGGCCACGGATTTTCACGGATGAACACGGATCCAGCAGTGTTTATCCGTGAAATCAGTGGCTTATAAAGTGAATTTCCTTTAATCTGTCCCGCATCGTGGACAAGTTCAGGATCTCGGGTGGCCGCCCACTTCACGGCAGAGTCTCCATCAGCGGTGCCAAAAACTCAGCGCTGCCATGCATGGCTGCGGCGCTGCTCACGCCTGACACAGTTACACTTCACAATATCCCCTACGTTCGCGACATCATCACGCAACGTCGCCTGCTTGAAGACATCGGCGCGACCGTCCTGACGCCCGAACTCAGGACGCACAAGATCAGCGCGGCACACGTTGAACTGTTCGAAGCGCCGTACGAGCTCGTGAAAACGATGCGCGCGTCCGTGCTTGCGCTCGGACCACTACTCGCTCGTTTCGGAAAAGCGAAAGTGTCGTTGCCTGGGGGTTGCGCAATCGGAACGCGACCTATCGATTTGCACCTCGCAGGCTTCGAAGCGTTTGGCGCCGAAGTGAAACTCGAAGCCGGAAACGTCGTGGCGCGTGCCCCGCAGGATGGACGCCTGCGCGCGGCCGAGATTCACTTCAACAAAGTCACCGTTACCGGCACCGAAAACCTGATGATGGCGGCGACGCTCGCGCGCGGAACCACGACGATTCACAACGCCGCTCGCGAACCGGAGATCGTCGATCTTGCTGATCTGTTGAACAAGATGGGCGCACGCGTTAACGGCGCCGGCACCCAGACAATTCAAATCGAGGGCGTTGCATCACTCGGCGGCGCCGAGCACACGATCATCCCCGATCGTATCGAGACCGGAACGTTCATCGTCGCGGCTGCGCTCACGCAAGGTCAGCTCGAGATCAAAGATTGTCGTCCGGATCACCTCGAGAGTGTCATTTCACAACTGCGCAACGTGGGCGTGGTGATCAAGGAAGTGAATCCGACGACGTTGGAAGTCAGTTGTCCCGATGGTCTGAAAGCGGGCGATGTCACGACTGCGCCGTATCCGGAGTTTCCGACTGACATGCAGGCGCAGTACATGGTTTTGATGACGCAGGCCGAAGGACGATCGGAGATCATCGAGACGGTGTTCGAGAATCGGTTCATGCATGCGTCCGAGCTGCAGCGCATGGGAGCGCAGATTCACATCGACGGGCGTTCAGCAATCGTGAGTGGTCCAACGACGTTGAATGGCGCGCGTGTTATCGCTTCGGATCTCCGCGCGTCTGCGTCGCTCGTGTTGGCCGGTTTGATAGCCAAGGGCGAGACGTCGATCGATCGCGTTTACCACATCGATCGCGGGTACGAAAAGATCGAAGCGAAGCTGCGCGCCGTGGGCGCTGATATTGAACGCATCATCGCGCCGGTGGTGACGGCGCAACTGGCGGAAGCGGTTTAGTAACCAAGAGGGAACATAATGTCAGAAGAGAATTGCTTGTTTTGCAAGATCATTGAGGGGCAGATTTCGGGCGATGTTGTGCACCAGGATGACAGTTGTGTGGTGATTCGCGATATCAATCCGCAGGCGCCGATGCACGTGCTCGTGATTCCGCGCGATCACATCGAGTCGCTTGACGATGCTTCGCAGAGGGATGAGGGACTGCTGGGCCATTTGCTGCGCGTGGCCGCGCGGGTCGCGAATGATTTAGGCCACGCGGATTCGGGTTATCGAAGCGTTATCAACACTGGCGCCGGTGCGGGGCAGTCAGTATTTCACTTGCACGTTCACGTTCTTGGCGGGCGCTCTATGAATTGGCCGCCCGGGTAACACGGATCACACGGATGATCAGAACGATTTTGGAGCCACGGCCCTGACCGCCTCCGACACGCCCGCCTCATATTTCCTGAAATTCTCATTAAATCTCCGGGCCAGGTCCGCGGCCTGTTGATCGTAAGCGTCTTTGTCTGTCCACGTATTGCGCGGTTCCAGGACTTCACTCGGCACGTCCGTGCACGACACCGGAACATTAACACCGAAAATCGGATCAGGTTTCGTCTGTGTTTGCGCCAGTGATCCGTTGAGGATCGCGCGAATCATCGCACGCGTGTAACGGATCTTCATGCGCTGACCAACACCATAGGGCCCACCGCTCCAACCAGTATTGACGAGCCAGCACGCCGCATTGTGTTGGGCCATGTGCTTGCCGAGTAGATCAGCATAAACACCCGGATGCAGGACCATGAACGGCGCGCCAAAGCACGTCGAAAAAGTTGCTTGCGGCTCGGTGATGCCGCGCTCAGTGCCCGCCACTTTCGCCGTGTAACCAGACAGGAAGTGATACATCGCCTGCTCCGGCGACAAGCGCGCGACCGGCGGCAGCACACCAAACGCATCAGCCGTCAGCATG
>DATNDM010000517.1:0-3093 GCA_035553235.1 Pyrinomonadaceae bacterium
TGTGCTCTGTGTCTCTGTGGTTAACGAGTTCCAAGCATTACTCACCACAGAGACACAGAGCACACAGAGATTGCACAGAGAAACGAACTCAATTAAGAAGAGCGTAACGAATCGTGCCCCGTGACAACACTTCGAGACTTCTGGACCAACTCGATGAGTTGAAGACCGAATTCACGCCAGACGCCGCTGACCGAATCGAACGGCTCATCGTTCAACTCGCCCGCAAAAAATTCAACGATACCGAGACGCTCTTTCGGTATCACGAGCTTCTGCTCTTCCTGCGTGCGTACGCGCATAACGCATCGATCGTGCGCGCTGTCGAACGCGAGCTACGCGGCTTCGCCAACCGCGTTCCTTTCCTAAAACAGCAGGGCATCGATCTCGCGCCGCTTCAGCATCCGGAGTGGTCCGGGATTTCTGGAACGTCAGTTATCGATACGTTCGGCTTTTACATCGTGCGACGGCTGCTGCAGCTATACCCGTCGCAAGTTGCCATCTACTGGGAATGGTTTGAAGACGAGAACCGCCTCGCCGCCACGTGGCCGCGCTTCATGCCGCTGCTCGCAGAGGACGCGCTCGTCGAAGCGAACGTGCCTTATCGCGAATGGCTCGCGGCCGCGCGCGGGCGTCGTTCCGAACTCGCGTGGCTCATCGAGCAATTCAACAAATTACCGAAGCCTGATCACGAACGCGCTGAGCTTTACGATTCGCAACAGCTCTATGTGATCTGGACGCCGAGTTTTAACTCGTCGCGCACGGGCATGCGTGCGCCGGCGAGAAAGCTGTTTTATCACCGCGGCCCGTTGATTCAACGCCGCGATATCGATCTGCGGAAAGAACTCGCCGAGCCTGCGCCCAAGCTGGAGAAGCTTTCGCGACAACAAGGCGAGCAGGCGCTCGACATGGCGCGCGATGCGTCGACGATTCGTTATCGCGAGCTTTACGGCTTCACGCACGGCGATCCCAAACAGGTCTATCGGGTAGAGCTCGGCCGCGGCGTCGAGCTCTTCATCATTAGTCTCTTGCCGGAAAGACGGCTGCCGCTGCGCACGTATCACGCCGCGATGATCTACAAGAACGGCGTTCCGATTGGTTACTTCGAAGGGCTCTCGCTCTTCGAGCGCATGGAAAGCGGCTTCAACTTGTATTACACGTTTCGCGATGGTGAAACAGCGTGGCTGTATGCGCGCATACTCAACGTGATGCATCACTTCGCGCGTGTGACGTCGTTCTCGCTCGATCCTTATCAAATCGGATTTGAAAACGAGGAAGGGATTGAGTCGGGCGCGTTCTGGTTTTATCGCAAGCTCGGCTTTCGACCAACACAACCCGACGCGTTGCAACTCGCGTTGAAGGAAGAAGAGAAGATTAGGACGCGCAAGAAATATCGCACACCCTCGGCGACGCTCCGCAAGCTGGCGCGTAGTCCGATGATCTTTGAACTCGATGAGCGGCATAAAGGTGACTGGGATCGTTTTCAGATCCGGAACATCGGCTTCAAAGTGCAGCGCGGGTTGAGTGATGACGAAAGAAAAGGATTAGAACAAATGGTGCGGAGCGTGATTATCAAGCTTGGGTCTTAACCGCGGATTACACGTGATTGGCAGAGCGCGATCTGGTGTTCGAGGATCTTGGATTGAGGGATGTGGGCGCCGGGATCGACAGCGGCCTGGGGGACGAGGCCGACGATTTCGGTGCCTTCAATCTCGATGCCGAGGCGAGCTGCTTCGTGTTCGATCGCGGCGTATACAGCAGTCATTCCCGTTACTTCATAATTAACTAAATTCATCGAGACCTGGACCAGACCACGCGTGTGCAGGCGAAAGCCGAGCGCTTTGACGAACGGCAGTCCGCCGTTGCGCGCGCGGATCGTGCGTGCGATCTGGCGCGCCACCGCGATGTCGTCGCTGCGCAAGATCACGTTGAAGGCGATCAGGAAGTGACGAGCGCCAACCACGATCGCACCGGCGGATTCGTGTCTGTAAGTTGCGCCAACATCGGGTGCATAGGCGGGACTGGCGGCGCCGCGGCGAACGTCTTCGAGGTTCACTCGTTCCGGACGTAACGCCGCGCGCTCGTAGAAGTAAACCGGAATCGAGAGCTCGCGCGCGATGATGGTTCCGGCTTCGTGCGCCAGCCGGACGCAGTCGTCCATCGTTACGCCACGCACCGGAATGAACGGCAACACGTCCGTCGCGCCAATTCGTGGATGCTCGCCCTGGTGCGTGCGCATGTCGATGAGTTCTGACGCGCGTCTGACGGCGCTGACCGCGGCTGTGACAACGGTCTCGGGCGGCGCCACAAAAGTGATGACTGAGCGATTGTGATCGGGATCGATGTGCGTATCGAGCACACACGCGGGCTCTACTGCGCTGATGGCATCGGCGATCAGACGGACCGTTTCGGGTTTGCGGCCTTCGCTGAAGTTCGGGACGCATTCCACGAGAGGGCTTGAATTCATGAGCCGATTTTAGCCACAAAAAGGCACAAAAAGCACAAGAGCAGAAAAGCAGGCAAGCAGACGAGCTGAAGCAGAAAAGCAAATTAAAATTCTGACTCAAAATTGGTTTGTGCTTTTTGTGCCTTTTTGTGGCTGGAAGATGTATCTTGTGGTGGTGCCGCAGGATCGATTCATCAATCAACGCAAAAACGCATGGCAACGGCTCGAGGATCTGCTCAAGCTGCTTGACGGCTCAACGCTGGGCCGGCTCGGGCGTGAAGAGGTGCGCGAGCTGGGCCGCATTTATCGTCGCACCGCTTCTGATCTTGCGATCGCACGCGCTGAGTCGCGGGATCCGCGTTTAGTAAACTACCTGAACAGCCTCGTGATTCGCGCGCACGGCCGCATCTATCGCGCCGACGCGCAGGGCGGCAAACGCATTCGCCTGTTCTTCACGCGCGAATTGCCGCGAACGTTCCGTCGCACCTGGCGGTACACGTTCCTCTCCTTTTCCGTCTTCATGATTTTCGGGATCGTTGGTTTCGTGGGCACTCGCTACGACCCGGAGTTTTCGGAACTGGTCGGTGTGTCGCCGACGTTCCGCGAGATGTACATCGAAACGCAAACGCATTGGTGGGAACGGCTCAACGAGT
>DATNDM010000518.1:0-13471 GCA_035553235.1 Pyrinomonadaceae bacterium
GTGATCATCGCCAATCGCACCGCTGAGACTGCGCAACAGATCGCAGGCGAGCTGGGCGGCACCGCGATTTCGCTCGATCGGTTGGACCAGGTACTGCACGAGGCTGACGTGGTGATCTGTTCGACGGGCGCGCCCGATTACGTCGTCACCGCGGAACGAAGGCGCAAAGCACTCGAGCGCCGTCGCAATCGTCCCACTTGTTTTATCGACATCAGCGTGCCACGCAACATCGATCCGGCGGTCAGCAATATTCACAACGTCTTCCTGTTCGACATCGACGATCTCGAGTCAGTGATCTCTTCGAATATTCGCGAGCGCGAGCGTGAAGCCGAGCGTGCGGAGCTGATCGTGCAGTCAGAGGTGATGCAGTTTCAGCAGAAGCTTCGTTTGTTGGACATCGGGCCAAGCATCGGCGCGCTCAAACAGAACATGCAGGACGTGGCGCGCGCGGAGCTCGTGAAGCAGCGCAAGCGCCTCGGCCTGCTGACGAAGGATCAGGAAGAAGCGATCGAAGCGTTGCTGATGTCGACAGTCAACAAGATCTCACACCCGATCATCAGCCAGATGCGTCGGCTTTACGAGAGTGGCGAGCCTGAAGACGTTTCGAAAGATCCGAAGGGTCTCGACGAGTGATGTCACGTCCTCTCGTCATCGGGTCGCGTGGTTCCAAGCTCGCACTCTGGCAGGCCGAACAAGCCCGCGAACGTCTGCACGCTCTCAATCCGCAGGTCGAGGTTCAAATCGAAATTATCAAGACCACGGGCGACGTGAAGAACGATCCGCTGTCGGTGATTGGCGGCAAGGGCGTGTTCACGAAGGAACTCGAAGATGCGTTGCTCGATGGACGTATCGATATCGCCGTGCATTCGTTAAAAGACCTGCCGACGATACTCCCTGACGACCTTTCGATCGCGGCGATCTGCGAACGTGAAGACGCGCGCGACGCGTTGGTGTTACGTGCTGGACATGAATGTGGATCGCTGCTGGATTTGCCGCGCGGTGCTGTGGTTGGCACGTCGAGTCAACGGCGGCTCGCGCAACTGAAGGCGCGGCGCCGTGACGTGGAGGTTAGAGATTTGCGCGGTAACGTTGATACACGTATTCGAAAACTCGATGAAGGACAGTACGACGCGGTGATACTCGCGTCCGCCGGCCTCGTGCGGCTCGGATTGCAGGAACGGATCAGCGCAAGGATCGCAATCACTGAAATGTTGCCGGCGGTTGGACAGGGCGCGATCGCGATCGAGACGAAAAGTGACAATGAGTTTGCGGTGCAGAGTGTGTCACGGCTGGACCATCGTGCGACGCGGCTCGCGTGTCTTGCGGAACGTGCGTTCTTGAGAGGTCTAGGTGGCGGTTGCCAATTCCCTATCGCTGGTCATGCAGTCCTCGACCAAAATCTGCTGAAACTCGACGGCCTCGTCGCCAAACCCGACGGCTCCGAGATCCTGCGCGATTCTTTGTCAGGACCAGCGGACGATCCCG
Source organism: Pyrinomonadaceae bacterium (assembly GCA_035553235.1). Classification (GTDB taxonomy): domain Bacteria; phylum Acidobacteriota; class Blastocatellia; order Pyrinomonadales; family Pyrinomonadaceae; genus PSRF01. The sequence continues at coordinate 1,486 of DATNDM010000518.1, forward strand.
AAGCCCTCGGGTCGGAGTTAACGAATCGGTTGCTTTCTCGCGGCGCACGCGCATTATTGTAGGGTTCACGGCATCTTGTTAATTCTGTCAATCGTGTAATCCTGTCCAACATTTTGAGCAGGATTACAGGATTTGCAGGATGAATCGGACACCACTCGAAGGACGCACTGTTATCGTTACTCGTGCGGCGTCGCAGGCTGCGGACCTGACCACGATGCTCGAGGGTTATGGCGCCAATGTCATCGTTTGCCCCACCATCGAGATCCGCGAACCTGACAACTACGATCGCCTCGACGAAGCGCTCGATCATCTCTACGGTTACGACTGGCTCATATTCACGAGTACTAACGGCGTCGAGTTCTTCCTCAGGCGCCTGGCCCATCGCGGCCTTCAGATCTCAGATCTCGACGAAATCAAAGTCTGCGCGATCGGCCAACGAACCGCAGACAAACTTCACGACGCACACGTCCACGTCGATCTCGTTCCGTCGGAGTCAACCGCGGAAGGCGTGTTTGTAGCGCTCAGTGAGTTTGTCACTGGCGATGAGCATCTTCGCGGTCTGAACATTCTCTTACCGCGAGCGGCAGTCGGACGTGACGTACTGCCTGACGAACTGCGAAAGGCCGGAGCGCGTGTAGACGTCGTGACTACGTATCAAACAGTTCTTCCCGACAACATCGACCGCGGCAAGCTCGCCGCAATGCTCACCGGCAGTGGCGATTGCATCGCATTCACGAGTCCGTCAACCATCAAGAACCTCGCAAAACTCTTCGACACACACGATCTCGGTAAGACGCTGCCGAACATCGCCGTCGCGTGTATCGGCTCCGTGACCGCGAAAGCAGCCGCCGAATATGGCCTGCGCGTCGACATTCAACCAGATAACTTCACCACGAAAGATTTGGCCCAGGCTATCGCCAACTTTTATTCAGATCCGCGTTCATCCGCGTAAATCCGCGGCTTATTCACTTGTGCTAAACTGAGGCCGATGTCAACGGATCGCAGCGCGTACGGTGAACTCGTCGGAAGCTCGGATTCGATTCGCAAGATCTACACACTCATCGAACAAGTAGCGCCCTCGTCCGCTTCCGTTTTAATCACGGGAGAGTCGGGCACCGGCAAAGAGCTCGTCGCGCGGACCATTCACAGCATGAGCCCACGGCGCGAAAAACCATTCGTCGCCATCAACTGTTCCGCCATTCCCGAAACACTGATGGAATCGGAACTGTTCGGACACGAGAAAGGCGCGTTCACCGGCGCCGCCTCGCGACGGCAAGGCTGCTTCGAACTCGCCGACTCCGGCACACTCCTGCTCGATGAAATCGGCGAGATGCCGGCGTTGTTACAAGCAAAACTGCTGCGCGTGATCGAAGAGCGAGCCGTGCGACGTCTCGGCAGTCGCAAAGAGATCGAAGTCGATGTGCGCCTGCTCGCCGCGACGAATCGCGCGCCGCAACAAGCAATTTCCGAAGGCAAACTGCGCAGCGACCTGCTCTATCGTCTGAACGTCTTCAGCATTCACTTACCGTCGCTGCGTGAACGAAAAGAAGATCTGCCGGTACTCGCGCAGCATCTGGTGACGCAACTCGCCGAGAAGCACGGTCGTCCGGCGCGTTACCTCGCTCCCGCAGCGATCGACGCGCTCCAGTTTCACTCCTGGCCCGGCAATGTGCGCGAGCTGCGCAACGTCATCGAGCGCGCCGTGATCATCTGTTCCGGCGAACAGATCGAACGCCACCACTTCGCGCCCTATCCTATCGAGCAACGCGAACGCCTGCGCAACGAAGACATACTCTCGCTGCCTGTCGGTACGCCGCTCGAAGAAGTCGAGCGCCAAATGATCATGCGCACGCTGCAGAAGACGAAGAACAACAAAACCCGCGCGGCTGAATTGTTAGGCATCAGCCTCAAGACACTCCACAACAAGCTCAATCTGTATCGCGAGCGTGGTCTCCTTCATGGCGATGACGAATGAGGCTCCTTCTTCTCTGCGTTATCTCTGCGTCCTCCGCGCCTCTGCGGTGGACTTGCTTTATCCGATATATCTACGCAGAGGCGCTGAGGACGCAGAGATAACGCAGAAGAACCTTGAACGATAAAAACGACAAGCGCGAGCTCTTCGGCTGGAAGATGTACGACTGGGCCAACTCCGCGTTCTACACGACTGTCGTCGGCGCGTTGTTTGGCCCGTATCTCACGCGGCTGGCCCAGGCTGCGGTCGGCGAGAATGGTGTCGTGCTGAATCTCGGGCCGTTGGGTGAGGTGACAGCGAAGTCGCTGCCGACGATGTGTGTTTCGATCTCGGTGGGCGCGCAGGTTTTTCTGTTACCGATCCTCGGTGCATTGGGTGATTACTCGAACCTCAAGAAACGAATGATGGCGCTGTTTTGCTACGTCGGCGTCATCGGCACGTGCTTGCTGTTTTTTGTTCAGGGCAATCTTTATCTCGCGGGCGGTGTTCTGTTCATCCTCGCGAATATTTGTTTCGGCGCATCGATAGTCTTTTACAACGCTTTCCTGCCGGACATCACGACTGACGATCAGGCTGACAAAGTCTCGAGTCGAGGCTACGCCTATGGTTATCTCGGCGGCGCGATCCTGCTCGTCGTTAATCTGGTGATGGTCCTGCAAGCCGAGCGGTTGGGAATGTCGACCGGTCTCGCAGTGCGTTTGTCGCTTTTGTCGGCGGGCGTGTGGTGGGGCGGCTTTAGCCTCTTCACTTTTGCGCTGCTGAAATCGCGGCCCGCAAAAAAGAACCTCCCTCCGGGAAAGAGCTACATTTCCGCCGGGTTTTCAGAGCTTGGCGCAACGTTCAAAGAACTGCGGCGTCTGCCATTAACCGCGCGTTACCTGCTTGGTTATCTGATCTACAACGACGGTATTCAGACCGTCATCGTCGCGTCGAGCACGTTTCTCGAACAGGAACTTTTTCCCGGACGGGGGAATCCGGTGTTCCTGCTCGAGATTTTCCTGATGGTCCAGTTCGTCGCGGTGGCGGGGGCGCTGATGTTCGAGCGACTTGCATATCTAATCAAGACGAAGAACGCGATTGTCGTTTCACTGATCATTTGGTGCGGGATCGTGATCTACGCGAATCGGTTCCTGCATACGGTTGCCGAGGCGTGGGTGCTGGCGGCGTGTATCGCGATCGTGCTGGGTGGGTCGCAGGCGCTCTCACGCTCACTCTTCGCGAAGATGATTCCGGCCGGGAAAGAATCGTCGTTCTTCGGGTTGTATGAGGTTTCGGAACGCGGCACGTCGTGGATGGGGCCGCTGTTGTTCAGCCTCGTCGTGTCACGCACGGGTTCTTACAGGCTCGCGTTGTTGTCGTTGATCTTCTTCTTCGTGGTCGGATTGATCGTGCTGTGGATCACGGATACTGAGCGCGCCATCCGCGAGTCGCAACAGTTGGCCACGGATTAACACGGATTTCATTCACAGATCTAAAAATATCCGTGAATGAAATCCGTGTAATCTGTGGCTAAGTTTTAATGTCCCTAGCTCGCGACTTTTCGCTGTTTCTGCGCCACACACTCCGCGGAGCAGTAAGTCGCCAATCCCGAGCCGAGCTTCAAGGCGCGATCAGCCGGAACCCACGTCCCACATCGATCACACCGAACGAGCTTATTCCGCGAAGGAGTCTTTCCCTGCGATGGCGCGTTGAGGGCGCCTGAGAGTTGCTGGATCAGCTTCAGGTACGGTCGGATGCGCGAGTAAACGAGTACGAAGATAATACTGACGAGAACCGCGATGATAAGGTACTTCATTACTCACCCGCGCCTGTGCCGTACGGTGCGTCCTGCGCGCGGCGGCGCGGCATCGGATCGCTCGCCCGACGTCGCGGTTGTGATTCCTTCGTCCGCCGATCAAGACTTCCGGGCGGCAGGCCACGACCATGCACAGCCTCTTCCAGGATGCGCGTGATCTCCTGTGAAAGCGTTCTATGCTCGGCAGCCGCACGGCGGCGGAGAGACTCCTTCAAGTGGTTAGGAACATATGCTCCGATGAAAACGCCTTTGCGATTTGCCATCTATCCGCCCCTCTAATCTTGTGAGAATCAAACCCTGCAAATACGGAACAGGTCTGTAAGCCGAATTCTGTACTCCGATCGAATCGAAGTGGCGATCATTCATCTAGTCCAGTCGTTGCCAACTGGATCGAGCGACCTACCCGGAGGTCGTAGCGAACCGAAATCCGCTTTGGGCGGGCAGCCCTATTGACGCCTCCCTATTTGGTCTTGCACTGCGAGGAGTTTGCCTGGCCGCGCATGTCACCACACGCGCCGGTGCGCTCTTACCGCACCGTTTCACCCATCACCCGTTAGGGCTGGTCTGTTTTCTGTTGCACTTGTCGTCGCCCAGCAGTAAATACCGCCCGGCGCCCCGCCGTTAGCGGGCTCGCTGCCCTATAGTGTTCGGACTTTCCTCTCCCAGCTTGCGCCGGCAGCGACCGCCCGACCTGTTCTCTTGCAAGGCGCGGCGATTATAGCAAAACAGTGTTCAAAACCGGTATAGCACTAACTAGCCAAAATATTTAAACCCGACACGGAGGCTTCCTATCCACTGAACTGGCAGAAACAGCGCAACTGTTATCGAGGCGAGGGCGTGTGAAAGCGCGAGCGCGAAAAGGTTTGGCTGACGTTGGTAGATTGCGGCCCAGATCACGCCGCCGGCAAACGTAAGTGCGCAAAGCAGAGGGTTTGGCAGGTGAACCATCGCAAACAAAAACCCGACTAAGATCACGCTCTTCCAGCCTTTGCCGAAGATCACTTGCGCCCGCTGGTTCAGGTAACCCTGGAGCACGTACTGCTGAAACAGTGCCCAGAACGGGACCAGCAAGAATCGCCAACGCAACGAGTGATCGGCGAGATGGAAACCGGAGACAAAAATGATCAACGCCATCGCGATCAGCGTGGGCAATGCGAGGAGCTTGGCGGCGGCGATGAAGTTGTCGACGCGGAAGCCGAGTTCGTGCGCAGTCTCACCGTAAACGCGATGAGAAAAGATTATCAATGTGAGTGCAAGCGCGACCGGAACGGCGAGCACGAGTTTGTTTGTGCCGGCGAACGCCAGGACCACCCACTCGGCGATCAGACACGAGATCAGTACCGACACGATCTCCCATGCAGCGACCGTCGATCCGCGTGAATCAGCGTTCATCTGCGTTTCTCAAACGTGATGGGATTGCCTAACAACTGCAACGTGTATCGTGCGCCGCTCCGATGTAACGCATACACACGCGCCTCGTGCGTTCCGGCGCTCAAGTCATTCAAGACGAAGTCGTATCCATGCCACTCGTCTTTGGCCCACCCCGCCGCAGCAACATCCGGCCGCGATGATTGCGCCACCTGTGTTCCCACAAACTTGCCATCGACAAACAGCTGCACCTCGACCCGTTGCCACGGATCGGCATTGTTAACGGCCCAGCCTGAGATACTTCGCGTTTCAACAACAGCTTCACCCCACCCATGAAACGTCGGTGGAAAAAGCTTCACATAGACCACCACCGCGAGTGTGCCGACAAAAATAGTTTCGAGGATGGATTTCGCGAGTAGCAGGTGCACGAGTCTTTTCATGCCAGATTCTTGATGAGATTCTCAACTTCGTCCGCAGTAGCGGCGTTAAGACATTTCACAGCGAGGTCATGAATCTCGCTCGCATTGATCCGCGTCAGAACATCTCTGACGCGCGGGATCATCGCCGGGATCATACTCAAATCGACAGCGCCCAGTCCGACCAGTAACACGGCATAAGCCGGCGTTGAAGCCATCTCACCACACACAATTACCGGAATCCGGGCTTTTTTCGCGGCTTCCACTGTACGGCTGATTCCGTAAAGCACCGCCGGATGCAGCGTGCGGAACCAGTCTGAGACCTTGTCGTTACCACGATCGACGGCGAGTGTATATTGGACCAGATCATTTGTCCCGAGCTCAAAGAAGTCGACCTCAGTCGCGATCTTCTCCGCCGTCAACACTGCCGACGGCACTTCGATCATCGCACCAATCTTCACAGTCGCAAACGCAACGTTTTCACTTGCGAGCCGCTCGATCTCTTCTTCGATCACGGCCTTCGCGAGCCGCACATCACGCACATCCGCAACCATCGGAATCACCAGACTCAAAGGACCCGCGGCAGCCGCACGCAATATCGCGCGCACCTGCGTCCGCATGATCTGCTTGTGTCGCAAGTTGAAACGAACCGCGCGCAGGCCCAGCGCCGGATTCCGTTCACGCTCCTTCAAGTCCGGCCCAAACTCGCCACCAACATCGAACAGCCGCACAATCGCACCATATTCACCGGCAGCCTCGACGAGTGCTTTGTAAACTTCATACTGCTCGTCTTCCGAGCTCATCAGTCCCGGCCGCGACAACAGAAACTCGGAACGAAACAGTCCCACACCGCAGGCGCCAAAATCACGAACCGCCTGAAACTCGGTCGGCAGCTCGACATTCGCGCGCAATGAAATCTCCACGCCATCCAGTGTCGTCACTGGTCCACACTCGAGTTTCGTGCCAGTCGCCACAGTTGGCCCAGGCTCGTGAACTGTGAAGCGGTATTTTTCGACAGTCTCCGGCGCCGGATGCAGAATGACTTCACCCTGATGCGCGTCGACGATGATCTGATCGCCCGTCCGCGTGCGCTGGTAGAAATCGCGCAAGCCGACCACCGTCGTCAGACCGAGTCCGCGAGCGATGATGGCCATGTGTGAAGCCCAACCACCCGCGTCGGTCGCGATTGCTCTGACATGATTCAGATTCAACTCAGCGATCGTCGAAGGCAACAGATCGGTGGAAACAATCACCGCATCTTCGGAAAGATTCGGATACTTCGGACCTTCACCCGTGAGATTTGCGAGCAGACGCTGGATCACGTCTTCGATATCAGAGCCGCGCTCGCGCAGGTAGTCGTCGTTGATCTGAGTGTAAATCGAGAGCAGTCGATCGCCGACGACCTTCGCGGCCCATTCGGCGTTTGAGTGTTCCCTGACGATGAAGTCTTCAACGTCGCGCGTGAGTTTGGCATCCTGCAGAAACAGCAGGTGCGCGTCGAAAATGTAAGCGTGACCGCGACCGAGTTCCTTTTCCGCGCGATCCTTGATCGCTTCGAGTTGTCGCCGCGCGAGCCTGACCGCCGCCCGGAACCTGCGGCGCTCGCGTTCGAGATCGGCATCCGCGATATGGGCGCGATAAACGTCGTGCGTGCCTTCCTGCAAACGCAACACACGACCGATCACGATGCCGTCGGATACACCCAGCCCTTTGCAGCGCAGCTCGTTGGTCGCGCGCGCAAACCGCTGCCCATCGACTTTTTCCGTCTCGTCAAAGTCGCGCGAGAACAGGCCAACCACGGCATCGAGCGCTTCCTGCTCGTCAACACCATGCGCAACGATTTTCAGATCAGTACCACGACTCGCAGCGAGTGTCAGGATACTTAGAATCGATTTCGCATCCGCTTCGGCGTGGCCATCCAGAGGTTGCAGAGTGAGACTGCTTTGAAACTGGCTCGCGACGCGGACGAGGTTCGCGGCGGCGCGCGCATGAAGACCGAGGCGACCGGTGACCTGGACTCTTCGTTCCGCCACGTTCAGTCAGCTCCGGATTTCGACGGTGGTTCGAGCAAGGCGCCGGCGAGATAAATGCCTTGTCGTCCCTGGTCGCGAATCTTTGGGGCAATCTCGGTGAGCGATTCCTCGGGGGTGCCGGTCGCGAGCTTGATCACCATCGGCAGGTTGACCCCGGTTAACACTTCAACCGCGCCCTCTTCCAAAAACATCGACGCGATGTTCGTCGGCGTGCCGCCAAACATGTCGGTGAGCAACAACACGCCCGCACCCTTCGAGACGCGTGTGATCGCCCGTTGCACTTCGTCGCGCGCGGCTTCAACGTCGTCGTGCCAGCCGATTGAAACTGCGGCGATGTGTGATATTGGACCAACGATCATCTCGGCCGCCGCGAGTAACTCGCTCGCGAGCTGGCCGTGAGTCACGATGACGCCGGCCACTCTTTTCGTTTCAGTCATTTTCGTATCTTCCGCACGTCGCGATGCGAGGCGTGCGCGTCAAAACCCGCACGCCGCAGTGAACGCGCGAGCTCGTTGGCAATCATCACCGACCGGTGTCGCCCGCCCGTGCAGCCAATACCAACCGTCACGTACGATTTACCTTCCCGTTTGTAGAGCGGCAACAGGTACGAAAGCAAATCCGTAAACCGCGTTAGCGTTTCCTGCACCTCGTCGTGCGAGCGCAAAAACTTGACCACGCGCCGGTCGTGTCCCGACAAACGCTTCAACTCGGGCACGAAGTGCGGGTTCGGCAAATGGCGCACGTCAAACAATAACTCCAAGTCGCCCGGGTTGCCATACTTGTGACCAAAGCTCATCACCTGCACGCGCATCGGCGCGCCTTCGCGATCGAGACTAAACCGCTCGAGCAGAAAACGGCGCAGCGAGTGGACCGTATGGTCCGAGGTATCGATGATTTGATCGGCGTGCGCACGAATGCGTGACATGGCCTGGCGTTCATCGCGGATGGCTGCGAGCAGGCCCTGCCCTTTTTCAGCCGGATGCGGACGGCGTGTTTCGCTGAAGCGATACTGGAGCACGTCGTCAGAAGCTTCGAAGAAGAGCACCGTGACTTGCAGACCGAGAGCACGCAACGCATCGAGTTGTTTTTCAAAGTCAGCGAGAAACTCACCTTCGCGAATGTCGATCACGAGAGCGGCACGCCTGATGCCCTTCTCGTCGTCGTCACTGACGAGACGTCCGAAGGTCGGCAGCATCGTAACGGGCAGATTGTCGACGCAGAAGTAACCGAGATCCTGAAACGCGTTCGTCGCGGAAGACATGCCAGAACCACTGAGGCCGGTAATGATGACGATGTCAGGGATGCTCACAAACTGTATCTAGATGAACGCGGACGAACGCGGATAAGAATTGTCTCTATCTGCGTTCATCCGCGTAAATCTGCGGCGAATTTATGGTTCGATCAAGCCGTAGTTGCCGTCGGTTCGCTTGTAGATAACTCCGAGTCGCGACGTGTCTGCGTCGCGGAAGACCAGAAACTGCGCCTCTTCGTCAGACAATCGCAGCGCGGCTTCTTCCGCTGTCATTGGCTTCACTGCATAACGACGCGCGGGGATGATGCGCGGTGGGCGCGGTGTTGCTTCCAGATTTCCATCCGGCTGCGGCGCCACGCGGCTCGTGGGCCGACCGCTCTGCGACCTGTCAATGATCTTCTTCTTGAGTTTGACTGCCTGCTTCTCAATTTTCGTCATGGCGCGCGTCAACGCCATGTACATGTCGGCGTTTGTATCTTTCGCCGTCAACGTGTGTTCACGCCAGGTAACGATAATTTCTCCGATCTGACGGTTTTTCTCGACATCGATGATTACGTGCGTCGTGAGCGTCGTGTCGCCGTTGAAGATGTGATCGAGTTTCTTGAAATGATCCTCGACGTGGCGCCGGATTGCCGGCGAAACTTCAACATGTCTGCCTGTGTATTCAAATTTCATCAGTCGTTTGCCTCCTCGAACCGGTGAAGAGATACCAATGCGCAGCCCGTCCCGACCACGGGATGGGTTAACGCAACAAAGTTATTACTTAACTTGATTCGCGTCCGTGCCTAGAGGGGCTCTACACGACCGCGCGACGCTCACGCGACCCGGGGATTTGCATTTGATCGCGATATTTCGCGACAGTTCTACGCGATAACTTGATTCCATCTTTAGCCAGGATCTTAACTACCTGATCATCGGTTATGGGATTATGAGAATCTTCCTCTTCGATTAGTTTTTTAATTTTCAACTTGATGATGCGCGTCGAGATCTCCTCGCCCTCTTCGTTGAGCATGCCTTCGGTGAAAAACCGGCGCAGCTCGATAACTCCCTGGGGCGTGTGCGCGTACTTCCGATTCACGACGCGCGACACAGTTGAAAGGTGCATGCCGATGTCTTCGGCGATGTCTTTCAACATCATCGGCTTGATGTGTTCGACGCCGTGGTCCAAAAAGTCGCGCTGTCGTGCCACGATCGACTCGACCACTTTGTAAATCGTCTGCCGGCGGTGTTCGATGTTACGCAGCAGATCGACTGCGGAACGCATCTTCTCGCGAATAAAACTCTTCGTCTCGTTACTCACGCCTTGACTCAGCATTTGTTGATACTGTTGGCTCACGCGCAAACGCGGGCTGCCGTCGTCAGCAAAGTAAATGACATAATCTTCGTCGTTCTCGTCGAGCTTCTCGATGTAGATCTCCGGACTGATCAGGATCGGCTCGTCTGATGAGTAACGCCGGCCGGGATACGGGTCGAGCGTGCGAATAAACTGAAGCTCTTCGAGCAGTGTCTCAACATCGATGCCGATCTGTTTCGACAAGTGCGGCAGCTTGTGTTGTTGCAGATCGGAAAAGTGATCTCTGATCAACCTCGCCGCCAGCCGGTCAGTCTCGCCCAGCACTTCGAGTTGGACCAAAAGACATTCCTTCACATCGCGCGCACCGCAACCAACCGGATCGAGACGCAGCACTTCCTGACGCGCGCGCTCGACGACTTCTTCCGACACCTTCTCCATCGCCGCGATCTCTTCGTTCGTGGCGCTGAGACGTCCGTCCGCATTCATGTTGCCGATCACGGCAATCGCAGCGTCGCGCACGTCGCTGTCGAGAGTGGTCATGGTAAGTTGCCACTCGAGATGTTCGGCGAGCGACGGTGGACGCGTTAGAAATTGTTCGAAGGTTGGAGCGTCTTCCTTGTATTCGATCTCCTGCGTTTTGTAACCGGGATCGAGATAGTCCTGAAACTCGCGTCCGAAATCGATCTCCTCGAAAGCGTCGCGTGGTTCTTCAGTCACGCCTTCGTCAGAAATTGCTTCTTCGTGTTCCGCGGTTGCGACCGCCTCACCGGCGCCATCCATGTCGCCGTCAGTTGCGGGCAGGTTCGATAAAACTTCCGCATCGCCCGAACCGTTCGTCGCGGGACTGCCCGGTTCCGGAGCACTTTCTTCAAACGAGTTTGAGTCGGCGCTGGCGAGATGATCGAGCACCTTCTCAGCGATCTCCTGCACCTCCTCCTGCGACGGTACTTCTTCGAGTACAGGATTCTCCAACAACTGCTGCTGAATGAGATCGGTCAGCTCGAGCGACGTCATTTGCAACATCTCAATGCGCTGGCGCAACTGCGGCGTCAGTACGAGTCGTTGAGAGAGGCTGGTAGTTAACTTAAGAGACATTCCTCAGATCAGATGCCTTTACACGTCTTCATCTTTTCGGATTTTGCGGCCTGTGACCGCACGGGAGGATTATAACCGATCAGGACCCTTGTCTGTGCAATCTCTGTGCACTCTGTGTCTCGTGGTGAAAATTGTTAGGTTAACGCAACCACCGAGACACAGAGAACACAGAGATTGCAAGTTTTTCACATGCGAAACTTTTCACCCAGGTAAAGACGGCGTACTTCCGCATCCTCGGTTAACTCGCGTGGGTGTCCGGAGCGGAAGATTTTGCCCTCCGCCATTATATACGCACGGTCGGTTACGCCAAGTGTTTCGCGTACGTTGTGGTCCGTGACGAGTATTCCAATACCACGATCCCGCAGGTAGATTATTACGTTTTGAATATCATCCACTGCTTTCGGATCGATGCCCGCGAACGGCTCATCGAGCAGGATGTACTGCGGCTCAGTTGCCAGAGCTCTTGCTATCTCAGTGCGTCTGCGTTCGCCGCCTGACAGAGCATCGCCGCGCGTGTTTCGCACGTGACCGATACCGAATTCCTCGAGCAATTCTTCGAGGCGTTTCAGTTGTTCGCGTCTACGTAGACCGGTAGTCTCAAGCACAGCCAGAATATTTTGCGCGGTCGTCATTTTGCGAAAGACAGATGGTTCCTGCGGCAGGTAGCCGATGCCGAGGCGCGCACGCAGGTACATGGGAAGTTTCGTGAGGTCCTGATCGCCGAGCAGGACGTTGCCGGAGTCGGGACGTTCGAGACCGAC
>DATNDM010000519.1:0-5801 GCA_035553235.1 Pyrinomonadaceae bacterium
CACGCATACATCGACTATACAATCTGCGTGCAGCGGTGTCATCTTCGGTCTCTCAGACTTGAACTGCTTCTCTGTGCAACCTCTGTGTTCTCCGTGTCTCGGTGGTGTCCGGCCAACACAACCACCGAGACACAGAGAACACAGAGATTGCACAGAGAAGTCTTCATGCTGAACACAACCGTTCCAAATGAGTTCGATCAGTGATCGCGGTCGGACTTGATTTTATCTCTCGCAGTTCACAGAATCGCCAATTACTATGAGTGAAAACTTTTCAATGCGAGCGATAGGCTTTGCGAGAAGCCCCTACTCCGACGCTGCGCAGGTTCCCAAAGGCTTCGGGGCACAACACGAAGCTGAAGGCACGATCGAAATTCTTCCAGAGTATGAGCTCGGATTAACGGACATCGAGGGCTTTTCTCACTTGTACGTAATCTGGGTTTTTGATCGGTCTGAAGGTTACGAGTTGCTTGGCACTCCACCCACAGATACCACGCCTCACGGTGTTTTCGCGACACGTTCCCCATACCGGCCGAATCCCATCGGTCTGACTGTGGTGAGACTCGTGGGGCGCGATGGTCCAAGATTGCAGGTAGTCGGACTCGACATGCTCGATGGCACTCCGATACTCGATATCAAGCCGTATCTATCGAGCGTTCCCGCGGCGGATCTGCGCCGTGGCTGGCTTGGCGAAGCTGAGGCACGTCGCGGATCTAAGGCCTGAGGACCGTGCGTCAGTAAGCCAATCGGTTACGGTCAAATCTCTGCGTTCCTCTGCGTATCTTTGCGTTCTCTGCGTTGAACGACGATCTCAACGTCTACGGCCTGCGTCATTCCCGCTGTGATCCCCTTCAGGTTTTCTGTGATCTTTTTCTGCACCGAGCCACGAGAAATCAGATGACCTTTGCCGGCGCAGCATTGTATCTTTACCCTTGGCGGAACTTACACGTTGAGTACTGTGCAGCGCCGAGGGGGCCTGTGACACAAGCTTGGCCCGCGCGAGAAATAGTGACAGATTAGGCAGTTTGGGGCCGGTCCTTACTGACCGGTCCCGATCCACTTAAATGATCTCACATCGAAACCTCAAAACCAATGCGAAAGCGGCTTAGCCAGTTGTTGATCTTGATGTTCTTGGCGCCGATCGTGGCCGCGCATTCTCAAGTGCGCGAAAAGGCCCAGGGCCGTGCGGACGCGGCACAGCGAAAAGCTGAAGAGGCACAGCGCAAGACGCAGGCGATCGATATTTTGAAGGGCGTCGTGGAGAGCGCCGCCGACATTCAGAATACCGAAACGCGTGTGGAGATCCTGACTGGCGCGCTCGATTTACTCTGGAAACATGACGAGGCTTACGCGCGTGCACACTTCATCAAAACCGCCGATAACTTGTCGGATAAATTCGCCTCAGAGGGCATCCAGAAAAATGAGCGCGCGGAGATAAGGGCCACGATGGGCGTCCTACTGAGAGCCTTCGCCCGACATGATCCAAAGGCCTCGTCACGACTACTCGATAAATTTCAAAAACTGCTTGAAGACGTATTGAACGGAAACTCACTTTCACCTGGAGAGCGATTGTCGCTGGCCCAGGCGAGTCTTGAGTCTGATGCGGTCCAGTCAGCCGTACTTGCGGCGAAGGTGCTTGAGACTGGAGTGCCTGGCTCATTTCCTTCCTATTTGAATGAACTGGAGCAGCACGATCCTGTGGCTGCGGCTAACCTCTTCCGCGTTGCACTCTCGATAGTCACGAGTGGACGGATTTACAACCCGGTACAGGTCACCGTGCTATCGTCTTATGTGTTCAGAGAGTCACAAATGGCTGTGCCAGTGATCAGGAGCGGAGGCGAAGGCGCGCCATTAGAAAGCGGCGTATTTGCGAGTCCGCTGTCGCCGCCGAGTAGAGACTTGAACCAGGCGCTTGTGCCCGCTTACCTGGCTGCATCAGTTGCATATTTAAATACGGAGGCGCTCGCGCTCGAACAGCGCGCCGACCCTGACACGATCCAAGTCGCTCTCTGTTTTTTCCTCGTAAAAAAAATGCGAGGCTACGTCGACACGCTGGCGCTTGATCGGGGTCAAGAGTGGGCGGTGCTTGATGCAAAATTCACCATTCTCGCAGAGCGAGCGAAGGTCGGCGCGCCGATCCTGAGCTATCTGGCTACGGTGGCCCAAAGAATTGTTTCGGAAAACTCTGTATTCCGATTCGACAGTGGAGAATCCTCCTTCGCCGCAGCGGAGAAGACCGGAAGCTCGGTCGAACGTGCGGAACTCCTGGCGACCGGTATTCGGCAGCTAATCGATGAAGGCAAATACCCGGAGGCCGTCCAAAAAATGGTCGATCTTCGGGATGAGAAATTTCGCGACCAGCTCAACACGTATCTCTCATTCCGCGTGGCCGAAGCGTCGCTCAAAAAGCTCGACTGGTATAACTTCAACGCTCAGGTGAATCGCGTGTCCGACGCGCGCTTGCGCACATACTTGTTTATCTCAGCGGCAACAGCAGCAGCCGACGCGCGGAAGAAAAAAATGTCTTCGGATTTTCTACTTGCGGCCATGACCTCCCTGCCGAAAATCGAAGATCCCGCCGCGCGCGCTGCGGCTCTCGTGACAGCGGCAGGAATACTCTACGCTGCCGAGGATGCATCATGGGCTGCGCAGGTGCTGACGGAGGGTGTGAACGCGATTAACCGCGCAAGCCAGTACGTTGGTGAAGCGTATAGTGTGACGCTCGAAGCGGCTAACTTTAAGCTGTGGATACCGCTTTCCAAGTCTGACCTAAGGCACTGCTTTGAGGAGGCGGCAAAGCGTGACTGGTCGGCCGCGGTCGCCGCAGCGCAAAGCATCGAGTCGAAGCCGCTACGGATGCAGGCTTACATCGCCGCGTGCCGCAATGTTCTTTAAACTGAGAACCGGTACACTCGGAGATCACAGGAAAAATATAGACCGGAGCGGCTTGCCCCAAAAGTCGCGATGCTGCTTGGATCGGGTCAGTACAGGGAGCGGTAGCGACCTGGTCAAACCATAGCAATCAAGGATCGTTAAAAATATCGCCTGCTGATCAGTGATCAGGTCGCTACCACTCCCTGTACTGACCCGACCCAACAATGATTTGAGGCAAAGTTGACCAGAGCCATCAAACTCAATCTCAATCGTGCGTTACCTGCACTACCAGTTACCATTTGTCTTATGCTCGCCTGTAAGCCCCAGCGCGAGCAATAACATCAGCGCGGCGCACGTGAGTTGGTGGAGTTGAACGACGGTGTTCTCAGTCGATGGAGTTTGTAGTGAGATTTGAAAGCGTTGGTCCTATGGGATCTGTTAAGGGAGTGTTCTTAACGACACCGCGGATCTCACAGGACCATGTAGAAGCGATTAGTAAGTTATAAAATTGCCAAGCCGGGGAATTAGCGTCCGCGCTGTGGTCTGAACGAACGCACCCCGCTCTTGGAAGCCCGCCCGAAAGGCATAAACGGTTTCCGTGTGCTGGAGCCAGCTAACTGCAAACCACCAAAACCTTCCGGCACGATGCGTTTTACCGGCTGACCAATCAGTCGCTCGATTGCTCTCATCGACAACTCATCCACCGGCGCGACGATCGTGATCGCCTGACCGCGCTTGCCCGCTCTGCCCGTTCGACCCACTCTGTGTACGTAGTCTTCAGGGGCTCCAGGGACGTCATAATTAATGACGTGCGAAACGGCTTCAACGTCTAATCCACGCGCCGCTATGTCTGTAGCGACCAGCACTCGTGCATGGCCTTCGCGAAACTCGCGCAAAGCAGCTTCGCGTTGTGGCTGACTGCGGTCAGCGTGAATGCGATTCACTTTGTGATTGCGGGCTTTGAGAATGTGTGACAGCCGTTCAGAACCGCGTCGAGTGCGCGTAAAGACCAAAACCTTTTCCAGCGATTCTTTTTCGCTATCGCGCTCGAGCAAATCAAGCAGGAGTGCGGTTTTGTTTTCCAGCGAAACTGAATAGACAGTTTGCTCGATCATCTGTGCCGCGCGGCCGCGCGGGTTTACTTCAACCAACTGCGGTTGTCTCATCGTTGAGCGAGCCAAACTCTCGATCGTTGCCGACATCGTCGCCGAGAACAACAGCGTCTGCCGCTTCACGGGCAACCTTGCGAAGATTCGTTTGATCGCTGGCAGAAAACCCATGTCCAGCATGCGATCGGCTTCATCGAGGACAAGGACTTCGATAGTCGAAAGATCCATCGCGCCGCGTTCCATAAGGTCCAGCAAGCGGCCGGGGGTAGCAATCACGATCGTGGCCTTGCGACGCAAAGCCGCGAGTTGCGCATTCATATTAGCGCCACCGATAACGAGAACGCTTTCGTTACCTTTGAGATGATTAAGTTCCTTGTAGTTCTTTTGGATCTGAAGTGCTAATTCGCGCGTCGGCGCCAGCACAAGTACACGAATGCCCGGGCGCTTTTGTGCGCTCAGGTTTTGAATGATCGGCAGGAGAAACGCGGCCGTTTTGCCGGTTCCCGTTTCAGCACAGCCAATCACGTCCTTACCGCTCAGAATGAGCGGAATGCATTTAATTTGAATTGGGGTGGGATTTAAGTATCCAAGCGATTCGCAAACGCCCAATTGTACGTCTGCCAATCCTAACTGAGAAAAATTCATAGACTCCTTCATGTGCGACAGCTCACAGCTCGAGATCGCACTTAATTAAAAACCGGCAGCATCAATCCCGCAATCAACAATCATGCGGAGCTCGAACACTGCATAACACGCTCATGACTACCAGCGTGGCTCAGAGCGACGTCCGCCCTGGTTACCGCCACCGCGACCAAAGCCGCCGCCGCCACGATTGCCGCCGTAGCCGCCGCCCCCGCCGCGATTACCGCCAAAGCCACGTCCACCGCCGCCGCCGCGATTTTCGCGCGGGCGAGCTTCGTTGACTTTCAACGCGCGACCACCAACTTCCTTCCCATTGAACATATCGATCGCCGCCGCAGCTTCTTCTTCTGTAGACATTTCGACGAAGGCGAAACCTTTCGATTGTCCGGTGTCGCGATCTTCAATCAGGCTCGCTGATTCAACCGTTCCGGCCTGGCCGAAGAGTTGCTGAAGATCCTGACTGGTAGTTTGGAAAGAGAGGTTTCCAACATAAAGTTTTTTTGACATAGAGATATACCTTTCCTGTTGTTTAGGAATGAAAAGAAGCTGCGAATCAGATTTGGCTTCGGCGAACGGTAGCGTTCGAAGGATCAGGTTCGGATGCTCTCTTAAGAGCGGCTTCGATGTATGTGAAACCAGCCTGCTCTCGAATCATCCAAACGTCCGGCGCTGATCAATTTGTGCGCGGAGCGCATCACCGTCGATGCGCGAGAGAAGGGTAATCGGGATTTATGATGCCTTATGACGGCGTAAGTTGCAAGGCAGCCGCGCTGCCCACTTGACTCCACGGTGCTCGAAGGTCAACCTTTAGCCAGCCTTGCACGAAAAAGTGTTTCTCCTGGCTCTTCTCTGTGCAACCTCTGTGTTCTCTGTGTCTCTGTGGTTGTTTTTTCGAACAATTCTTAACCACAGAGGCACAGAGAACACAGAGATTGCACAGAGAACAAGTCCGAAAACGACTTTTCGGGCAAAGCCCCTTTAGCCGCCATTCACCGGCAAACATGACGAGCAGCACAGCAACACCCTGGTTCACGAGTCAACGGCCTAATGCGCGAGCGCGCCTTCGTCTCTTCTGCTTTCCGTACGCCGGAGGCGGGCCGGCAATCTACCGGCTTTGGCCGCAGAACCTGCCCGCCGATGTCGAGATCTGTGTGGCCCAACTGCCGGGCCGCGGTACGC
>DATNDM010000520.1:0-3636 GCA_035553235.1 Pyrinomonadaceae bacterium
CGGCCGATGCTGGACATCGCTGCCGGCAAGATTTCCGGTCGCATACGCTTGATCGAGGGAGACGCGTTGGACCTGCCCTTTCGAGATGGCACATTCGATGTCGCGACAATCGCGTTTGGATTGCGAAACCTGTCGAGTGTCGAAAGCGGTTTGGCGGAACTCTCCAGGGTCGTGAAACCGGGCGGCTGGGTGGCTGTGCTCGAGTTTTCGAGACCGGCGAATGCGATGCTGCGACCCTTGTTTAATCTGTATTTCAGAAAACTGCTGCCGTGGATGGGTGGCCTTATTAGTGGTTCACGAAGCGCCTATACCTATCTGCCGGCTTCGGTCCAGACGTTTCCGGACCAGTCTCAACTCTTGCTCCTGATGGAGCAGGCAGGTTTTGTTCAGGTTGGTTATGAGAACCTGACAGGTGGTATCGCGGCCTTACATATGGGCAGGAGGCCGTTGTAGGTTTGTGGATTGGTTGCAGCGCTTAGTTTGCAACCAGATACGTAGTCACGGGTTATGGTTTGGTAAGCGCGCGGTTGTCGGGGCTGTGCGAGTATTCGAACCTACTCGTGGCTACGTTTTTTATTTGCCACGAAAAGGCACAAAAAGCACATAAGCTGAAATCAGACGCGCCGAAGGAAGGAGCGTTCTTTGTGATTTCAGCTTATGTGCTTTTTGTGCCTTTTCGTGGCCAATTCTTGTATGATGCGCGGCGGTGGGCCTCCTGAAGCGACTGCTGATCTTGATACTCGTTGTTTGGACCGTCGTCTCTCTCGTTACACTCTTAATTGAATTAGTGCCCGGTGATCCCGCTGTTGCCGTGCTCGGCGAACAAGCGACGCCGGAACAGTTTGCACAGTTTCGCGAGAAGCACGGCCTCGATCGTCCACCCTTCTTCTTCTCTTTTCCACGCGACAATAACGGTGCACGACACTTTGTCTGGCATGGCGTGAATAATCGCTATGTCGACTACTGGAGTTCGTTGCTCAAAGGTGACATGGGTCTGTCATTTCGTAACGATCGACCCGTCAAGGATCTCATTCTCGAGCGCTATCCAGCGACGATCGAACTCGCCATCGTCGCGATGCTGATTGCGATAGTGATCGCGATACCGCTCGGCGTCATTGCCGGCACGCATCAGGGCACACTCATCGACAACACTGCTTCTGTCGTTGCACTACTCGGGATCAGTCTGCCGAGTTTTGTGATCGGACCGATGCTCGTTTATGTCTTCGCCGTGAAACTCGGCTGGCTCGCACCGTCCGGTCGCTTTGACTGGAGCGACATCATTCTTCCCGCTTTCACACTCGGCGCCGCGCTCTCGGCAATTCTGACGCGCATGGTGCGTTCGTCTGTGATCGAAGAGCTTGGGGAAGATTACGTTCGGACTGCGCGTGCCAAGGGCTTGAGCGAGCGCACGGTTGTTTACAAACACGTACTGAAGAATGGATTGATTCCGGTTGTGACGATTCTCGGTTTGCAGCTCGGCGTCTTGCTCGCGGGCGCAATCATCACCGAGAAGATCTTCGGATGGCCGGGGCTTGGGTTGTTGCTGGTTGAGGATGGAATCGGCAAGCGTGATTATCGCGTCGTGCAGGGTTGCGTGCTTGTGATCAGCATGACCTACATCCTCGCGAACCTGCTCACGGACATGGTTTATCGCTGGCTCGATCCGCGGATTAGAGTGGGATGAATCGACTAACTGTCATTGGTGTAGTCATCGTCGTTGTGCTTGTCCTCGTCGCGCTCTTCGCGCCATGGATTGCAACGTACGACGTCGGCGCGACTGATCTGTCGATGCGTTACCTGCCGCCATCAGCCGCGCACTGGTTCGGCACTGACTCAACGGGACGCGACATCTTCTCCCGCGTCGTTTTCGGCGCGCGCATCTCGTTGCAGGTCGGCATCGTCGTCGTTGCTGTTTCAGCGGTGATCGGCACGCTACTCGGCGCGCTCGCGGGCTACTACGGCGGCCTGGTTGATCGTTTTGTCTCCGGTTACGTCTTCAACGTCTTCCTCGCGTTTCCCGGACTGCTACTGGCAATCGCGATGGTCGCATTCCTCGGCGCGGGGCTGAACAAGCTGATTCTCGCGCTGTGCATCATCGGCTGGGTTGGTTACGCACGTCTGATTCGCGGCCAGGTGTTGAAAGTTCGAGAGTACGACTTCGTCCAGGCAGCCCGCGCGCTCGGAGCGAGCGACGCGCGCATTCTCCTGGTCCACATTCTTCCGAATGCGATTCAACCGCTGATAGTGCAGGCGAGTTTAGGCATGGCCGGAGCCGTCCTCTCTGAAGCGTCACTGTCATTCCTCGGACTCGGCGTACCGCCGCCAGCGCCATCGTGGGGAGTGATGATCGAAGAAGCTCGCGACCTCTCAACACTGCAAGCCGCTCCGCACGCGCTGATCTTTCCCGGCGTCGCCATTGCCCTCACCGTGCTCGCTTTCAACTTCATCGGCGATGGCCTGCGCGAGTACCTCGACCCGCGGCAACGAGCTCGATGAGCGCCATCTCCGTCCGCAACCTCTCGAAAACTTATCCCGTGCCGTTCCGGCGACTGCGCGCTTTCCTTCGCAGGGCGGTGAAAGATCCTGTCGAAGCGCTGCGCGACGTGTCGTTTGAAGTCAACACCGGCGAGATCTTTGGCTTGATCGGCCGCAACGGCGCCGGCAAGACAACGCTTACTAAGATCGTTGCGACGCTTGTGCAACCGACGATGGGCAGCGTGTCTGTGCACGATCATGACAGCGTGAGAGACGACGAGCACGTGCGACGCGAGGTTGGGTTAGCAACTGCCGAAGAGCGCAGCTTCTACTGGCGTCTAACTTCCGAACAGAACCTGATGTTCTTTGCGCGGCTTTATGGCCTTTCCGATCGCGTCGCAAAGCAACGCATCGAAGACGTGTTTTCAAAACTCGAGTTGGACGACGTGGCGCGGCGTCGCTTTGGTGAGTTATCGACCGGCAACAAGCAACGACTCGCAGTCGCGCGTGCGATGCTCGCGAGTCCGCCTGTGCTGTTGCTTGATGAGCCGACGCGTTCGCTCGATCCCTTAGCGGCGGCGCGAATGAGAGAGCTGATCCGCTCACTCGCGGAACAGGATCCGCCAGTGACGATTCTCCTGACGTCGCACAATCTCGCTGAGGTGGAGACGCTCTGCGAGCGTGTGGCAATAATCAGTCGCGGCCAGATTAGGGCAATCGATACACCGCGCAACCTGCGCGCTCTAACCTCGGAATCCGAGCTCGTTCACATAACTCTGGAGGCGGGCGAAAAGATCTCGTTCACTCGACGACACAATGACGGTCTTCTTGATGAAAGAATTCGAGAGCTGCAGAGACAGGGTCGACACATCATCGACGTCGAAATCGAACGAGCGACGCTGCTCGATGTTTTGGAAAAATTTGAAACCGCTAATAAAGATGTCTAACGTCACATTGCTCCCAAGAAGAATCTTCGCGTTTGTCGCGCGTGACTTCCGCCTGTATGTCAGCTATCGCATGCAGTTCTTCCTGCGCATACTCTCGGTGTTAACGGTCGTCACCACACTCTTCTTCATCTCGAAAATCTTTGCGGGCTTCACCGACCCGCAGTTCACACAGTGGCGCGATCCGCTTGGAGCGTGGCTTACGGGCCTCGCAGTT
>DATNDM010000521.1:0-3503 GCA_035553235.1 Pyrinomonadaceae bacterium
CAGTGGGGAAGTCGCGCCAGATCGCGCGCGCGGCTTTCACGCCGGAGAGCTTGGGCATCTGGATGTCGAGGATGCAGACGTCCGGCTTCTCGTCGAGGGCGATCTTCACGGTCTCCTCGCCGTCGCCGGCTTCGAACACGGGCACGTGCGCGGGAAACTCCTTCTCGAGAATCTCACGGAGGTAATGGCGCTGGGCCATGTTATCTTCAGCGATCAGGATTGACATTACGCACGATGATAATGCGAAATAATGCGCGCGCAAAGCTAAACCACGGATTAGACGGATCTTAAAACCAGATCAGCGGTGATCCGATTTAGAAATCCGTGTTATCCGTGTTAAGAAACCTGTTGAGAGGTGACTTGATGGGATTATCAAAATTTTTCGGATTAGTTCTTCTTTGTTTAGTTTCATTTCTACCAGTCAACGCCCAGACTCGCGATGAACGTCTCTGGCAACGCGCCCTGCAAATCCAGCGTCGCGCTATCGTCATCGACACGCACAACGACATCACCACCCCGATGACCAACGACGACTTCGACCTGAGCGGCACTCCGCCAGCGCCGTACCGCACCAACATCGAGCGCATGAAGAAAGGGGGCCTGACCGCCGAATTCTTTTCGCTCTACGTCAGGCCCTGGTACGTCGAACACGGCGGCTCCGCACGGCGCACGCTCGACATGATCGACTCGGTCTATCGTGCGGTCGAGCGCCATCCAAACGATCTGATGATCGCGACGTCAGCCGCCGACATCCGCCGCGCCAAAAGAACCGGAAAAATCGCCGCGTTGATGGGGATCGAAGGCGGCCATGCGATTGAAGACTCGTTGCCCACGTTGCGTGAGTTTTATCGTCTCGGCGTCCGCTACATGACGCTCACCTGGAACAACACCAACAACTGGGCCGACTCCAATCGCGGGCCGAAGAAACACAACGGCCTGAGCGACTTCGGCAAGGAAGTCGTGCGCGAGATGAATCGACTCGGCATGCTCGTCGACATTTCGCACGTCTCCGACGACACGATGAACGACGCACTCGACGTTTCCACCGCGCCCATCATCGCTTCGCACTCGTCAGCACGCGCGCTCAGCAACGTCCCGCGCAATATACCTGACGAGATCTTGAAACGAATCGCAAAGAACGGCGGCGTGGTCCAGGTCAACTTTTACAGCATGTTTGTCGACGAAAAGACGGTCAGGCCACAAGTCGAGGAGCGCGACAAAAGACTCAAAGCGCAGCAGGACGCGATCGACGAGAAGTACAAAAACGATCCCGAGCGAGGAGCTGAGGAAGGCGACAAGCTCGAAGCGGCGAATCCGTTGCCGCCGCTTCCGATCTCGAAGTTGATCGATCATATCGATCACATCGTGAAGGTTGCGGGGATCGATCACGTCGGTATCGGTGCTGATTTCGACGGCGCGAATGACATGCCCGAAGGCGCGCAGGATGTTTCGATGTTGCCTAACATCACGTACGAACTGCTCAAGCGTGGTTACAGTGAAAGAGATATCAGGAAGATACTTGGGGAGAACGTGTTGCGAGTGATGGCGGCGGCGGAACGCGTCGCGCGCGCATCAGGTGGGAATATCAGTGGCAACGGTAGTCTGAAGCGGATTACGCGATGACAAAGCCGTCCGCAGATTACGCAGATTGTTTGTGGACAAAGCTTGGACAAACAAAAAAAAGGAGCACGGCGCATTACGTCCGTGCTCGAAAGCAGAAAAGAAGAGAGTAATTAATTAGCGATTTTGGCCGCCGCGTCCCATGCCTCCTTGCTGGTTGTTAGCGGCGCCAACATCGTCGTCTTCCATATCGCGTTCATTTTGGCCACTACCATAATTCGACTTCTGCTGGCTGCCACCGTAGCCGCCAGCGTGTTGGCCACCTTGCTTACCTCCCTGGCCGGTGCGTCCGGGTGATTGCTGACCATAGTCCTGGTCTTTTGCACCACCGCCCATGTTCTGGAGATCGTCGTCGTTCCTCATTCTGTCATCTGCCATGTCTTGTCTACCTCCCATGTGTTCGATGGTTAATGACTCGACGGAGTTTTAAATCAACATAATTCCGGCGAGTTAGTAACTAGCCGCTTTGAACTATTCAACCACCGTGCCATTTTGGAGTACGCAGAAAATCGCGTTGATAGCAACAGAGAGTGTTCGGAAGAGTTTTTGAAAACAATACGGCGGGAAATGAATTGATACACCCGCGTGCTATTATTCTTCGCAATCAATGACAGCCGCAGGTCTCTACGTTCATATTCCGTTTTGTAGTTCGCGTTGTTCATATTGCGACTTCGCTACCGGTCTTTATCAGAGCGAACTCGCGGACCGTTATGTTCGTGGGCTAATCAGCGAGATCACGGCGTGGGAAGATGTTGGGCGGAATGTTGACACGATTTATTTTGGAGGCGGCACGCCGTCGTTGCTTGCCGCGTCGCAACTCGAGCGCATTCTCGCTGTTCTGTACGACAAGTTTAAGATCTCTGCTGAGGCTGAGATCACGCTCGAGATCAATCCGGGAAGTGCGACACCGGAGAAGCTGCGCGCATTTCGGAGTCTCGGAATTAACAGGGCCAGTTTCGGCGCGCAGACATTCGATGACGCCGAACTCGCGAAACTCGGCCGCTCACATAACACCGCGGATGCGTTGAGAACTTTTGCTGATTTGCGCGATGCGGATTTTGCAAACGTGAGTTTCGATCTGATCGCGGGACTACCGGGCCAAACACTCGAAGGTTGGCAGCGAAACATCAAGCAGGCGCTTAGTCTCGCGCCCGAGCACCTCTCGTTTTATTTGCTCGAGGTCCATTCAGGCACGCCGCTCGCGGAACACATTCGACGCGGGATTCAGCCGCAGCCTGACGACGATCTCGCGGGTGTGATGTACGAGTGGATGCTCGAGCAGGCCACGGCGGCAGGTTACGAGCATTACGAGATCTCGAATCTTTGCCGGCCGGGTTTCCATTCGCGCCACAACGTCAAATATTGGAACGGCGCGCCGTATTACGGGTTTGGTTGTTCAGCGCATTCTTACGATGGCGTTGCGCGACGCTGGTCTAATCATCGCGACGTTTTGAAATATGTTTCCGTGGTTGAAAGTGGTGCGTCGCCGGTCGTTGACCAGCAGCAGTTGAGCCGGACAGACGTGCGTGCGGAAGCGGTTTTTCTTGGACTGCGACTCATGCAGGGCGTGGATCTGCGCCGTTATCGCGAATGCTTTGGGGTTGATTTGCGCGAGGAGCACGCCGAAGATCTGGACCGCTTCTGCAAAGCCGGACTCGTTGAGCTGGACGGCGATTTGATTAGACTCACACGCACGGGCGCTCTGTTGTCGAATGAAGTGTTCGCCGCTTTCGTGTGATCACAAAAAGCACAAAGAGGATTCACAAACAAGCACAAATCTATTCTTTTGTTTTTGGTGCCTGTGGTACAGCTTTCAGATTTGTGCCTGTTTGTGGTTCAGATTTCGGGTTTGTGCCTGTTTGTGGTTCAACTTTGTGCCTTTT
>DATNDM010000522.1:0-3275 GCA_035553235.1 Pyrinomonadaceae bacterium
AGTTGCGGCGCGATTCGATACGGAGGCGGAGTAGCGCCTGAATTAACATCTCGCGGACTAGTACTCATCAGTCGGTTCCTCGATGGGGTTAAGAATTATCAGGTTTATGCCTGCAAAAACAACGCGCTATGTTGCCACAAAATAGCACAAAACGCACAAGAGAGTCGGGCTTCTTGTGCGTTTTCGTGGCTATTTCTACTCTTTTTGTCAGGGCTTAATGCTGATTCTCACCTTGTTACTCGTCAATCCGTGCACCGAGATACTGACGAGCACCTCACCCGGATCATCGAGCTCCCTGTTCAGCCGAAGCACAATCTGCTGAATCTGGGGCAAGTCGGGTAAAGGACTAACAAACTCGACGCGCAACGGATAAACAACTCCGGCGGCGTCCGTCGCCTCGGCAGTAATCGCCTCGACACCTTCGCCCGGCAGCAGCGTCAGATCGGTGCCGAAGACGATGATGCGCGTCGTGTTGCGTCCTTCCGACAGAAGCGTGGTTGTAATTGGGAAAGGTCCGCTAAGGAATTGCGTTAACTCGACCGCAGCGGCGTGATCGGAACCAGGCACCGTCAACAAAGTTGGTGACTGCGGCCCCAGGTTCCCCGTTCGATCCCCGTTCGGCGTGACGATGGTTGCAGTCGTGAATTTGATCGATAAGTCGTTCCTTGTGGCGGTGACTGAATATTCGCCGCTGGTCGGCAGGTTCATGAACACGTAATCGCCGTTAGCATCGGTCATGGTCGTCACTGACTGCGACTGCGAACTGCTGAGCGTTACCGTCGCGCCCACAACCGGAGCGCCTGTGTCGTCTGTGACATGACCGGAAATATTGAAGCTCGGCGCTGGGGAAGTAGACAAGTAACCATCCAAACTCTGTTTCACGCCATCTTTGCAGGCCGTATCGTTGGAACACTGAAGCAACCGATTCGACCAGTAGAAGTGAGCGGCCGCATCCGGTTCGCGTCCGAGTGTGTCGGCAAAACGTTTGCGGACGTACTGCACCGGATCATCTTCATCGGTTGTATTGAGCGTAACCGTGTTCTGTGCGGTTGAATCTAACTGCGCGAAGATCGAGTTGATGACCGTCAGAGTCCCGGTGTCGTGGTCGGCAAAGATGTGATCCGCATCGGCCACGCACTCCAGTTTATCCAGGATCGCGTTCCCGATGTTCCGCAGAGCGATTGCCGCCATAGCGTTTTGACTGTAACCGTAGTGTGATTTCTCGATGAG
The DNA here is from genome assembly GCA_035553235.1 of Pyrinomonadaceae bacterium. Classification (GTDB taxonomy): domain Bacteria; phylum Acidobacteriota; class Blastocatellia; order Pyrinomonadales; family Pyrinomonadaceae; genus PSRF01. The sequence goes on from DATNDM010000522.1 coordinate 1,231, forward strand.
CAGTCGTCGCGCGTCGTAAAGGTTATGTCCAAACTGATCGAAGTTGGACACGTTCATCACGAGGCCGGTCACGTAAATCAAATCTATCGGCGCGCTTGGCGGCAGGTTGCGATAAGGGAGACTCGTAAAGCCCCAGTAACCGCCTTCGTCCAGAAACACGTTGCGCAACACGACTTCACGTCGCGGTGAAGTGTTGGTCGGCGGCGCAGCGTTTCCGATGTTAATCCAGGAGATTGGCGCGGCGATACCGGTCTTGGAGAAAAGTTCGCGCCCACAGCCGTAATCAAGAAACGTCGTATCCGTCACCGTGACGCCGCGCCATTCCCGATTCTCTACGACAGGGATGTACCAGCCGCTGGTCGCCGTCGATCCGAGAAACTTGCTGCGCGAGATTTCCAGATCGGTGCGAATCGCCTCGACGATCGCGCCGCCCGGGTAAAGAGTTATGAGACCATAAAACTCATTATGCTGGAGTTGCGCCTTGTCGATGTCCGTCATGAGCAGCGTGACAGCAGCATCGGTGCGAGCACCCTCGGTACCGACGAAGGCAATTTCTTTGACAACGAGATTTCGCAGACCGCTCAGACTAATCGCGACCTGGTCGAAGCCAGTGCGCGGGTAAATTTCCGTAGTTAGGTCGAGTCCCAGACACAGTTGGTCGCCGGTAGCGGTGGGCGGCGCCGGCATCGTGAGCGACTCGACGCCCGTGATCGTGATCGACGACGCCAGTCCGCTGAAATCTTTAGCGACAGGCGTGGCGATTACGTACTTACCAGCGGGAATGAAGAGTGTTCCACCGCCAGCGTCCGCGAGTGCGTCGAGCGCTTTCTGAAACGCCGGAGCGTCATCCGTAACACCGTCTCCAACCGCACCAAAATTCCGCAGGTTAAGGGTTGGAGTAGCGGCGAACGTGTTGTTGGTGAGACACGGCAAGAAAAGGCATAGCCCAAGTAGAAACAGGAATATTCTTTTCATGGTTCGACAACGTGGTTATTGAAACGGCCGGGGGGTCGAGAGAGAAATGAGATTGAGTGGTCCAGTAATGCCGGGGCCAAACTGCGCGCCCGACGCTACTTTAACATAATTGCGTGAGGGCTGGTCCAACAATTTAAATGCGGCACGAAGCCACACCAGTTATCCACAGATTACGCAGATTGCACAGATTGTTTTTTTAAAGAATCTGCGTAATCTGTGGACCGACTGCCTTAACTCACCCATGCCGCAACCCTGAGGTGTATCTCGACCGCTATCACTTCGCCACTGGCGCTGCAACATACCACACGTTATCAAACGGATCCTTTATCCACGCAGTTCGATCACCGTAGACCTGATCGGCCGGAGGCTGCATTGAAGTTCCGCCTGCCTTTAAGGCGTGTTCATACATCGTATCCACGTCGTTCACGTAGAGGTATATCGCAGTCGGCAGCGGTTGCGTTGGATAACGAGCTTCGCCCAACTCGATCACTGAATCGCCGATTTGCACCTTGGCGTGCATGATCATCTCGTCTTCGGCATGGCGCATCAGCTCTTTCCCGCCAAACGCATTGCTGACAAAATCGATGAACCGTTGCGCTCCGATGGGATGGAAGTAGACAGTTACAGTGTGAAGATCCTGCGCGATTGTTTGTAATGGGACAAACGGTGTCGCGATGTACCAGCGATTGCCGTGGACGTCTTCAACGCCACCCGATCGTTCACCATACGGCTGATCCTGAACCGGCATCAGAGATTTCGCGCCCGCCTGAAGCGCTCGTTCATAAGCCTGATCGACATCAGGCACGTAGAGATGAATCGCGGCAGGCTTCGGCTCGATGTGCTCGGCCCCTCCGATCATAACGACCGAATCACCAATCGACACTTCAGCGTGCATTCCGCCCGCTGGACCAGTCGTCCGGAAATGCTCAATCGCGCCGAAGGCCTGAGTGACGAAATCAATCAGTTCCGCTGGTTGACGAACAGTGAGATATGGAGTGACGGCATGGCGGTTTTCGCGTCTCAGCCGAGGCTCTTTGACGTAACCATCTTCACTTGAACTCTGCGCCGCT
>DATNDM010000523.1:0-3163 GCA_035553235.1 Pyrinomonadaceae bacterium
ACCGCAGAGACGCAGAGAACGCCGAGGTGGCGCAGAGAAAAGCAATGTCACCGACTTTTGTGCAAAGCCCGTTAAAGGATTTTTTGCTAATATCAGCGCCTCTAGTCCCAGATGGAGGAACCGATGGCAGCACCCCCACGAATGCCTGCGCGCGTTAACGATCGCAGGTTGTACATATTCGCAGCGATCCTGACTCCCTTAATCGTACTAGCAGGTTTCGCTCGTACTTACTATCTCAAACCTTTCTTCAGCACACCTGATCTACCGGGACGCATCGTTCACCTGCACGGCATCGTGATGACTGCGTGGGTGGCGCTGTTTGTCGCTCAAATTTCACTGGTAGCCAAACGTCGCGTACGGACTCATCAACGTCTCGGCATGGTCGGCGCGGGTCTCGCCGCGATGATTGTTATCGTCGGCATCCTGACGGCGCTTTATGCGGCAGCGCGCGGCGCCAGTCCCGGTCCGCCGGCGCTTGCTTTTCTCATCATCCCCATCGGCGACATGTTGATCTTCTCGGTGCTGATCGGCCTGGCACTCTACTACCGCCGCAAGCCGCAGGTGCACAAACGCCTGATGCTGCTCGCCGCGATCAACCTGTTGACACCCGCGATTGCGCGTATTCCACTGAGCTTCATCATCAACGGTGGGCCACTCGCGTTCTTCGGACTGACTGATCTGGTCCTGCTGGTCGCAGTTGCATTTGATACTTTCAGGCACCGGCGTCTGCATCCCGTGTTCTTGTGGGGTTCGATCGGGCTGATCTTGATGCAGCCTTTGCGACTGCTGCTGGCTGGTACTGCTTTGTGGTTGAACTTCGCTGCTGCGTTAGTGGCGCTCGTCAAATAATTTTCGAAAGGTTTACATGAAGAGACTTGTTTCCGCGACGCTCTTACTGTTGTTCGTGACTGGCGCAGTTTGTGCGCAAACAGCGCCCGATGCCGCCGAGCTCACGAAGCTGCTCAACGATTTTCTCGCCGGCGCTTCACGCAACGACGCGGCGATACACGAGCGCTTCTGGGCCGACGATTTGATCTACACACGTTCGGCTGGTCGTCGCGTGAACAAAGCCGAGGTCATGCACGACGTGCGCTCCGCGCCCGCTCCGAAACCGACAGATCCGAAGACCGTCTACACTGCCGAAGACATCCGCATTCAACAGTACGGCGAGACGGCCGTGGTCGCATTTCGACTCGTTGCAACCACCGAGACTGGCGGTGCGAAGTACGTCGCGAATTTGCTCAACAGCGGCACGTTCGTCAAACGCAACGGCAAGTGGCAGGTTGTGAACTGGCAATCAACGCGGATGCCGAAGACGGAAGCTGAAAGCAAGGCTGAAGTCACAAACGTCGCCGCCGCGCTTCACGAAGCTTTCTCTTCGGGAGACATCGACAAACTCACCGCGCTAACGGATCCGGGCTTCGTCTGGACACACGGTTCTGCAGAAATCGCACGTCAACAATTGTTCGATGATCTGCGGGCGCGAAAGGTGAAGTATGCGAAGCCTGATCCGGCGAAGATGAGTATTTCAGTTTACGGCGACACGGCAATCGTACGCGGCGAATCTTACACGCTGGTTTTCATCAACCAACTTGGCGTCTGGCGCGCGGTCTCACTTCACACCAGTTAGCCGCGGATTCACGCGGATTATGGCTTTCGTGGGTTCGGAGGTGTTTCAACGGGCTGCGCGTCCATCTGAGCCCGGCGCTGTTCCAGCTTCGCTCGCAAGTTGTCCACTTCCGCGTCCGCGTTGGTCACTGCAACTTCCAAACTCGATCGACTAGTCTCAGCGAGCTTCAACTGCGCCTGGACTCGTCCTCGTTCACTCTCGAGCGATTTCCGCCGCGCCTCACGCGCGACTTCGGGCCGCGTACTCCCATAACCGGCGGTGGAGTTCTCAATGTTCTCCGGCTGCAAAGCAAACTCGATCTGCTCGAGCTTCGATTGGAAGTCAGCAATCTTGCTCTCCATGTCCATCAACTGCGCGCGCAGTTGCTCCGCGCGCTGTTCCGCACGAGTCAAACGCTCCATATCAAGCTGGTAGCGGTCGTCCTCCTGCATGGACGTCAACTTCTGGTTCAGCCTGTTGACCTGGTTTGTAAGATCTTTGATCGTTGATTGCGTCTCTTCCTCTTCCGTCGGCGCCGGAGCAGTGACTTTCGGCTTCCAGCCCTGCAGCGACTCTGAAGACGAGTCCTTGGCAGCATCCTTGGTCGCGTCCGCGGTGCTGATGATCTTCACGTCGCCGCCTTCAGTTGGAGCTTCGGCAGGGTTCTTCGCGGAATCAGGCGGAGCGATCGTCGGATTCGTAATCACCGGTTTGGGCGCTGCGTGCGTGGCGCGGCGAGAGCGCTTCTTTCGTCGCGTCTGCGCATCGCCTTCAATTAGACAGAAACTGATGACGAGGCATGCGGCGATGAGGATTTTGACGTAATTGCGAATCCAAACAGGCATGGTGGTACTCCTTTTCAATCCTGCCTTAAGATACCCCGCTATCGAGATGCCATCAAGCTCCAGCCAGGATGCTTTGAGGCTTGCACGTCACGCTAGCGCCCTTGTTCCCGGAATTCCCCCTCCTGCCGCCGTGCCACAACCTCATACAGCGCATTCTTGAAAAACACTCGCTTCAACCGGTCACCAATGTGTCTGGGCGCCTGTTTGCGTGCGCGCGCTTTCGCCTCGTTGACATTATTTTTCGCACTCAGAATCTGGAGCGGCAGGTCTTGAAAAAGACGCTCGGCCGCGTCGACCGTGAGGTGCGTCGTGTGATCCGCAAACGGCCCGACCTCGTACCGTACGCCCAGCGCGCGCCACGTTGAATGCACACCAGCCGCGACCGCGTACACCGGATGATGAACATTCACCGTGAAATACAACAAGCCGCCGGGAACGAGAATCCGCGCCAGTTCGCGCACGATCTTCGCCGGTGATTCCGCATGGTCAACGACGTTGTCGCAGATCGCCACGTCAAAGCTTTGATCGCCGAACGGCAACGATTCGCCGACCGCAGCAATCGTCTGCGCACAGCTCTGCCAGCGCGGAAAGAGGTTTCGATAACTCACCGCCAGCGGATCGACTCCGATACCGTGTTGTGAACCGAAGTAGAAGATCAACCCGTGCGCGCCGCTGCCGACTTCGATCACGCGTGCATCGGATTTGATGG
>DATNDM010000524.1:0-4574 GCA_035553235.1 Pyrinomonadaceae bacterium
GAGGTTGACTTCAGACTTCGCTGGAATTACCGACTGGACCGTTTATGGCCTTCTGAGGAAAGAGCAAGGCGAGGGCAGTATAACAACATAGCGAAGATCCCGCTCGAGAGTTTTTCTCGAACGGGGTTGTTCGAAAAAACAACCACAGAGACGCAGCGAACACAGAGGTTGCACAGAGAAGATAGGCGACATACTTTTCGTGCAAGGCTTGATTAGGGCCAGGGATTTTTTCCGCGTCTGTTAGAATCAGCGGAATCCTGATCGGTGAATGGCTACTATGCGCTTATCCAAGTGGATTAAACGCCTCGGTTTCTGGGGTTTTCTGTTCTTTCTCGTGAAAGGATTGCTCTGGCTGCTGGTCCCCGCCCTCGTCGCCTTTTGGGCAACTTCGTAGTTTCTTGTCATACAATCTCGCCGCTCGAACGACTAATACTCCGAAACGTACTTAATCACGCGGATGGAGATCGCGGGGCTTAAAACGGAACTCGAAAAGCTGCATCAAGCCGGTTTTGGCTGGGCGCTGAACTGTTGCCGTCAAAACCACGCTGATGCCGAGGAGGTTTTACAGACGGTGTATCTGAAGATCCTGCAGGGCAAAGCGATCTATCGAGGTGAGAGCAAACTGCGAACCTGGTTGTTTGCCGTGATTCGGAAGACAGCCATAACTGAGCGGCGCAAGCGCGTGTTGCGCACACTGATACTAGTTAAGGACACAGACACCAAACGATGTTCAGAGCCGGCGGTTGAACTCGAGCGCTCCGAAATGCAGCAACGGTTCCAGCACGCACTGGCCCAACTGCCAGCTCGTCAACGCGAGACGCTGCACCTGGTCTTCTATCAGGATCTGAGCCTTAGCGAAGCCGCGGAAGTCATGCACATCTCGGTCGGCAGTGCGCGCCGTCACTACGAGCGTGGCAAGAAGCGTTTGCGCGAAGTACTGGATCGAGCGGGAGTCGATTATGGAATTCACTGGAGACGAAAAGAAAATTCGGGCGCTGTTCTCTGAACTGTCGCTTGAACAGCAAAGCCACACACCGAGCTTCCAGAAGCTCTGGGGCAGTGCAGACCGCCGAAAGCCGGCACGAGTCGTGAGGAGATTTGCGCTCGTTACTGCCACGGTTCTCGTTACCGTGTGCTTGATCGGAATCTGGTCGTGGTACAAGTCGTCTCAATCTGAAAACGCCGCAAACATTCCACCGCAAATCGTTCCCACAACTCCACAGTCTCGCGCTGAGCAGCAGCAGCTCGTTTCCGCGAATTCAACAGAAGTACGCACGATACGTCCGCGACGATCTCGGCCCAGACAAACCGACCGCACCGCACTACGCCAAGCTGCCGTACTCGCAAACTGGCAATCCCCGACGAACATCCTGCTGAACTCGCCGGCCGCATCTTTTCTGAGTTCGTTACCGCAACTCAATCAGTCAGCCGAAGAGCTTGAACGATTTCTACCGAAGAAAAATAACGACGTCATGAAGGAGTCAAAGCAATGAAACTAACGATCACCATCGTGTTTGCAGCAGCGTTCTTGATTGCGACAATCGTGACTGCGCAACAGCCACCGCAGTCGCCGAATCCGCCCCGACCGGACAATGCCCCGAACCAGCCGCATCCGCCGAATCCTGATCCGCTGGCCCATCTCATGTTCCCGCCTGACATGATTCTGGGTCATGCACGTGAACTCAATCTCACCGACGAACAGAAAGCTTTCATGCGAGCCGAAGTTCAAAAAGCGACTGTGACGTTTCAGGAGCTGCAGTGGAAACTTCAGGACCAGGCGGAGCTGCTGCACGAGACGATGAAATCGACGTCCGTGAATGAACAGCAGGCGCTGGCGCAACTCGACCGCGTGTTAGACGTCGAGCGCGAGATCAAACGTTTGCACATCGGTCTGGCAGTGCGTCTAAAGAACCGGCTGACACCCGAGCAACAAGAGCAACTGCACAACATGCGGATGGACCACCATCCGGGAATGCCCGATCATCCTGAATTTTAGCCGCGGATTTCGTAGGTCAAGCAGAACTATTGGAGGGCGCCGTTCGCGAGGGCGGCGTCTTTTAATTTCGGGTTCTTAATCCAGTCCTTCGCAGAAACAAACGACACTTTATCGTACACGAGCACGATCGTTCCCACCGGCAACAACCGGCTCACCTCACGCGCGGCAAACATCGGTATGCGAATACAACCATGACTCGCCGGTGTGGCCGGCACGCTGAGATAACCATGAATCGCGACACCACCGCTGATGTAATTCGCGTAATAAACCGAACCAAGGTCGCCGTTCTCCCAGCCATAACTCTTGTCGTAAACAACGAACCTGCCGCGCGGTGTGTAAGCGACACTCATTTGACCCTGGTCCATAAACTGCTTGTCATTGCCAGTCGAGACGGGCAAGACTTTCACACGATCCTGTTCGTCAATGAGCATCAGCACCTGGCGGTCCACATCAACCTCAACATGCGCGTATCCAGGTTCTCTGGCCTTCGGCGCCGACGCATGGCGAATCTCTTCGAGCTCCTGAAGCGTAAGCTTGGCCGTAACCGCGCGCCCTTCCCACTTCTGAAAAGCGATCAGCGCCGACGTCGTACCTTCATCCAGGCGCCCGTCAACCGGCCCGGTCCAGTAACCCAGTTCCGACAAGCGCCGCTCCGCCTCGAGCGTTTGCGCCCGCGACATCGAAGCACGTCTCTGCTGCGCGCGCGAACGCGCGGGCATCGAAATCAGCAGCAATCCAACTAACACCAGAACCTTCATCCGTGCGATCTTTGGTTACGTAACCGCTTTGTGACGAAACTGCCGCAAACCGATTATCAAAAACAACGAATCAAAGATTAGCAGCGCCAGCATCACTGCCACTATCGATAGATGCGGAAACTGCGGCACGAGCGCGCCACGCAGCCCCTCACTCGCGTACACCAGCGGGTTTATCAGCACGATCTTCTGCAGAATCGGAAAGCTCGCGAGCGCGCTCCACGGATAATACGTGCAACCGAAGAAGATCATCGGCGTCAGCACCATGCTGAACATCAACCCGATTTTGGTCTGATCGACACTGCATCCGAGCGCCAGACCACCACTCGCAGAAAACAACGCCACGAGCACCGTCACAATCAAGAATATCCACGGCGAGAACAAGTGCAATTCGACCGGACGCAACAGCAGCCATGCTGCCGGTATGACTACCAGTCCGGCCACCACCGCCTGAACCGCACCAAACAAAACCTTCTCGATCGCGAGCCAGTCGTTATCGATTGGCGCGAGGAGTCGATCCTCAATCTCATGGGTAAACTGAAACTCAGCGATCAGAGGCATCGCGACGGCCCACACACCGGTGAACACCATGCTGATGGCCATGATGCCGGGCAACAAAAGGCTCTTGTACGCGGCGGGCATGTAGCCACTGCTGACCATCACGCGACCGAAGATGAAGACGAACATCATCGGTTGCAGAAACGTTTGCAGCAGTAATTGAATAACGTTGCGTCGGGCGACGTGTGCATCACGCGACACCAGGGCAAGAAACGTTTTCCAGTTCATTCGCGCAAGCTCCGTCCGGTGTGGTGCAGAAATAAGTTCTCGAGACTCGGCTCCGAGATATGTACATCTGACAACTCGACCGACGTCGTCGCCGCAAGATTCGCAATCTCTGAGACAAGTGAGCCGCCACGGTCGGCGTAAACGTCGGCATTACTGTCGCCATCATTCTGCAAACGCACTTCTCTGACGCCCGCAAGCATCTTGAGCTGCTCGATCAGCGACGGCGAGTGCGTAGCGAATCGCAAACGCAGCAGGTAGCCACCGGGAACGGATGCTTTCAACTCCGCGGGCGTGCCGAGCGCGATGTTGCGGCCGTGATCGATAATGGCAAGTCGCTGGCACAGCGCGTCAGCCTCTTCCATGTTGTGCGTCGTCAGGAGAATCGTCTTGCCGCTCTGATTGTATTCACGAATGATTTCCCAGAGCAGCAATCGCGTTTGCGGATCAAGTCCGGCGCTCGGCTCGTCGAGAAAGAGCACTTGCGGATCGTGCATCATCGCGCGTGCGATCGACAGGCGTTGCATCATCCCGCCGGAAAAGCCGCGCACGAGCTGTTCGGCGCGGTCGCTTAGTTTGAAACGATCGAGTAGCTGTGTGGCGCGCGCGGCTCGCGTGCGCGAATCGACGCCAAAGTATGCGCCGTGGAAGAGCAGGATCTCGCGCGCCGTCAGCGCGAAGTCGAGATTCGGACGTTGCCCGACTACGCCGATCAGTCGCTTCACCTCGACTTGTTGCGCCCACACGTCGTAATCGCCTATCCACACCTGCCCACCGGTGGGTCGCACGCGCGTGGTAAGAATGCCGACAGTCGTCGACTTGCCGGCGCCGTTTGGACCAAGCAGTCCGAAAATCTCTCCAACGCGAACATCGAGCGACAATCCATCCAGCGCGACGATCTCGCGCGCGGGCTGATTCTTGTTCCTGCGACGCCGTGCAAACCCGCCACCGGCGGCGAGTGGCGGCGGGGAGGTGTAAACTTTGCGAAGGTCTTGTGTGCGAATGCCGGCTAACATGGCCCCCCATTCTAGTCGAGCCTT
>DATNDM010000525.1:0-4631 GCA_035553235.1 Pyrinomonadaceae bacterium
GGGATACCCATAAGTCAGATCGAGTGCGAGAAAGCGCTTCTCGTTGTAGAACTGCGCGAACTCAACACAGTGTGGATCTTCAGCATGGAAGTACTCAGTCGCTTCGCTTTGAATAAACGTCGCCTTCGGTTGTTCCTTGAGAATCGCGTGCTCCGCTAATTCATTTGCTTTGCACAGGTGCTTCAACGCCGTAACAAAAGCCCGATCCGAAGACAATCTTTCGTTCCACCAGCCAAACTGGGCCGAAAAAGTCGCGGCGATTTTGATCTCGTTGACAGGCGTGAAGAGCCGGATCCACGGATACCGTGCAGCAAAGGCTTGCGCATACTCGGCGAAGAACTTCGGAAAATCCGGATTCTGAAAATTCTCGAGCCAGTCGGGAACGCCGAAGTGGCAGAGGTCCGCGATCGGCGTGATGCCCATTTCATGAAGGGTGTTGAGTGTTTCGTCAGCAAAGTCCCAGTGGTACTTGCCCGGACCAGTGTGGGTTGAGTAATAAGGTGGTCCATAACGGAGAAACTCGATATCGAGTCCCTTCACCAGCTCGAAATCTTCACGCCAGTGTCGATAGTGGCCGCACTTCTCCATTTCATCAACACGCTTCGTTTTTCCATTCGCGAGCGCAATCGTCGGATAGCTGTTCTCGATGCCCGTCGCGAACATGAACTGTCGCGGCTGAACAACTCGAAACGAAGGCGTTCTCTCCTCTGGGTCCGTCTGCTCCTCGCTCATATCCTGTGCCCCTGTCACTGGAGAAATTTCCTTAAGCCGATGATCGCCGCGATCGCGAGACCTGCCGCGAGAGCCGGTTTCGCCAGCGTAATTACACGTCGTTCAGTCGTGCCGTAACTGAGATTGTGCTTGCCCCAGCGTTCGAATTGTTCCCACTTCATCACGGCGTTGCCGGGCAGATTCATTCCCAAACCTTTCATCAGTTCGGGCATGGCAGTCTGTAAAACTGGATGGCCGGGTATGAAATAAACGCGCGGATCCGATTTGTATCTTGGTTTCGCGGCGTCATCGAAAACGATGTATGGTCCTTCCTTCAGGTGTTCCTCAAAATGAGGATCATCGATCTCGCCAACCATGATCGTTGGCGTTCCCTTGAGCCAAATCACTTGCTTGAGTTCGCCACGTCTCAACATGCTATCGAGCACGCTTTTGACGTGGCCGATCGTTCCGGGCAGTGTCACTCCGTTGCCGACGAGAAAATTGATGGGCAGGTAATTGAAATCCGTATGACCCGGCCACGCGTGTATGCGCACGTCCTCGAGCGGGACGCCGGCGAACTCAATCGGCTCGCGCACGCCAAGCCCGCGCGACTCCGCCTCTTTCGCGAAGTTCAGTTTCTGCCAATCGTGGCCGAGCAGTTGGCAGATGGCGACGTCCGTCGCGACCGGATCGGCGGACGCGAGAATGCAGCCCACCCAATGCGGTTGATCCGCGATTGGACCATCGCCTTCTCCCGCGATGAGTGCGTCAACAACACAGAGCGCTGGTCGCGACACGGTCATGATGTCCATGAAGCGACCAATCATGTCGAGATCGCCGTGGTGGTGATTCCGCCATTTCTGATTGACGGTGCCGACCCAGTTCTTCAACGCTCCGGAGATTGGTTCGATGTGATGATTCTTCGCTTTCGGGACATCGATAATGACGTTTGCGTCGAGCAGCGGCGCAGGCAGCGGCAGGTCTCGAATCACGCGGCCGTCGGGAATGTGAACCAGGCGATTCGGCGTTTCGTCGCTGCCCAGATCGATCAGTTCAGCACCTTCCTTTTCCGCGACAGCGGCCATACCCGTGATCTCCATGCATTGCATCGACGAGAAAAAGCCTCCGGATGATTCAGCAACCTGAACTCTCGCCGCGCCGGCTTCTTTTGCAAGTCTGACCAGCGCACCGACGACGAGCGGATCCGTCGTGCAACCTTCTTCCGCGGAATAATAGACAGTCTGGTTCGGCTTTATCAGAACTGTCTGACCGGGCTTCACGAACTCAGACATGCCACCGAGATGATTGAGAGCCTCTGCAACCAGTTCGTAAACACGTGTCTGCGAACGATGCTTCTCATTGGTGTGTGCGATTGCTACTTTTGCCATGTGCTCTTTACCCCTCGACACAAATTGTCAGGCTCTCGAGTGTTGACTGAAACGGTGTTAAGACTTCTGGTCCATCATCTGTCAGCAGCACCACATCGCAGTGACGAATGCCACCATAGCCGTCGAAATAGACTGCCGGTTCGATATTGAAAATCATGCCGGGCTCGAGGCGATCATCTGACGCCGGATGCAGTCGTGGAACGGCATTGTGGTTGATGGCTGCAAAACCCACTCCGTGACCAAGGCCATGCTTGAACTCTTTTTCAAACCCCGCGCGCGATAGTGCTGCTCGTGCTGCACGATCGACGTCCGCCGCTGTTACGCCCGGATGGATCGCGGCGAGCGCCGCTGCACGGGCGGCAAAGATCGCTTCGTACAACTGCTGCTTTCTTTGATCAACCCGGCCGATGCAAAAGGTGCGCGTAATGTCGGTCCAAAATCCGTTGAGATAGGAGTTGCAATGGATGAGAACCAAGTCGCCTGACTTAATCTCTCTGGACCGTGAGCGCTGGTAAGCCGCATACGCCTCGGCCGAATTGGGGCCTGACATGCAGAAAACAGAACCGCCCGCGCGGGCGTTATCGCCTTCAAACCTCTCCTGCGATCCAAGCGACGCTTGAAACAAAGTGACCACATCCAATTCCGTGAGCGAAGGCCTTAATGATTCGCCGCAGTGTAAGAATGCAGTGCCTGCACTCTTACAAGCTTCGCGCACACAATGTTGTTCGGACGCGGTCAAAACTGATCGCAGTTGAGCCAACAGGTTATCCGCGGACTTTATCGCGCCGGGTGGCAGTATCTCGCTAAGCAACTCGTAAATCGCGGCGCCGAACAAGTGCATCCCGACATAAGAAGCAGGTTCGACAACCGGACCACTCTCGCATCCGACGACGATCTTTCCACGAGATCCGATCTCCTTCACGACGTTCGCTAAAGGTGTTCGCAGAACGTCCAACGCTGTTGTGAGTTCCTCGAGTGAACCCATCGAGAGTGTCTCGACGATATCCGCCCAACTTCCCCGCGCCAGTTCTGCTTCATCATCCGGTGCGAGCACATGTACAAACCCGCTCCGGGTAATCACCGCAATAGCAGTTCCGATAACCGGCCAGTAACCCGAAATGAGCAGCACGTTTGTCGGTAAAGCACAGACGAGCGCATCGATATTGGACTGCTCGAGTGTGTCAGTAATCCGCTTGATTCGTTCAATGTCGCGCCTCAGATCTTTCGACTCCTTTCTGATGCCACAAAAAGGCGCCAAAAGCGGCAGCACCAACCAGCAGACCTATTTCCACGGTGGACATCGATGCTTTTGGTTTGTGCGCCGCGAGATAATCGCGTTCGACGTATTCATCGGCGGTGAGCTTCTCGTGATGTAGCGCGAGCTGAATCAACTCAGCCAAATGCAGTGCGCGCCTGTCGGTCGTTTGGGCAATCTGTTCGCGACAACTGAAACCATCTGTGACGATCAGCGTGTCGTTGCTTTGCGCGCGCACGGCGGGCAGGAGCACACGTTCACCGCACTTCATCGCCACGTCGTAGTGTTCATTTTCAAAACCGAACGCTCCTGCCATCCCACAACAACCCGTGTCCGGCATCTCGTAATCCACGTGCATCTTTTTCAGAATCGACTCCTCAGCATCCATCTTCATGATGCTCTTGTGATGACAGTGCCCATGCAGAAGAACTTTGTGTCTGCATTCCGGCAAACTGAAGTCAGGCGCACGCTGTTCGAGAAAATCACTCAACAGAAAGGTCTGGTCCCGTAAGCGCTTCGCATCCTCATCGTCAGGAAAGAAATTGATTAGCTCTTCTCGAAAGACCGTTGCACAACTCGGCTCGAGCACGACAATCGGCACACCCTCTCTGAGCTGCGACCGCAGCGTTGACAGAGTTTTCAGCAACAGCGCCTTCGCCTGATCGAGCATCCCCCAATCGTACAAAGGACGTCCGCAACACAAATCCGCGCGCGGCACTTCGACGCTGAACCCCGCACTCTCGAGCACCTCGACCGCGGCCAGCGCGGTTTGCGGATGAAAATGATTGTTGAAGGTGTCAGGCCAAAGAATCACGCGGCGGCCGTTTGGCTGTTGACCATCCCGCTCACGGAACAACTGTTTGAAAGTTCGTGAAGCAAACTTCGGAATGCTTCGGTTCGGATGTACGTCAGCTACGACCCTCGCGATCGAGCTGAACACTGGAAGATGCGTCAGCGCATTGACGATGCCGGGCACAAGGGAAGCGAGCCGCGCCCAACGATGAATGTGGCCCATCGTGTAAGCCGAGCGCGGACGTAAGTGTCCTTCATAATAGTGGGAAAGAAACTCGGCTTTGTACGTAGCCATGTCGACCTGCACGGGACACTCACCCTTGCATCCCTTACACGCCAGACACAAATCAAGCGCTTCCTTAACGGCTTCGCTCTGCCATCCGTCGTGAATCGTTTCGCCCCTGATCATTTCGCCGAGCAGTCGCGCGCGGCCACGTGTCGAATGCTTTTCCTCGAGTGTGACCATGTAGCTCGGACACATTGTC
>DATNDM010000526.1:0-5643 GCA_035553235.1 Pyrinomonadaceae bacterium
ACCATAAACAAACTCGGGCTGTCCGCGACCGGCATCGGGCTCGACAATGACGCGCCAGGTAGGTGAAGGGATGTCGAAGCTGTAGTCAAGTTTGTCGTGTGTGTAGACTTGTTGCGCCAGCGCGGGCGCCATCAAGGCAAACAGAGTCAAAACAAAAGCTAAAACTCGTCGCATTGTTCCTCCAAGCTTGTCAGATGCCCTCGCCGAGTCTGGTCGTTGCTCGAAATCGACCTATTGAACCTCAGCGATCACAGCCTTCTGAATCGCGATCAGCGCGTCGATGCCGCGCACGCCCAGCGCCACCATCTCGCTCATTTGCGCGGGGCTGAACGGCTCGCGCTCTGCCGTTCCCTGAAGCTCGATGAATCTGCCATCGCCGGTGCACACAATGTTCATATCAACTTCGGCTTTTGAATCTTCGTCGTATTTGAGATCGAGAAGCGGAGTGTTGTTGACTATGCCGACGCTCACTGCCGCCACCTGATTCGTCGTCAACGACCGAGTGATTTTGCCTGACTTGAGTAACTGTCGACTGGCCAGCGCGAACGCGACGTAAGCACCCGTGATCGCAGCGGTGCGCGTACCACCGTCAGCTTGGAGGACGTCGCAGTCAAGTGTGATCGTGCGTTCGCCGAGCGCCCTCATATCTGCAATTGCGCGCAGACTGCGTCCGATCAGGCGCTGTATCTCGTGTGTGCGGCCGGATGGTCCACCGCGTCCGATCTCTCGCGCGGTGCGCGTTTGCGTCGCACGCGGCAGCATGGCGTATTCAGCCGTTAACCATCCCTGACCTGAGTTTCGCAGGAACGGTGGCACGCGGTCTTCGAGAGACGCGGAACAAACCACGCGCGTGTTTCCGATTTCGATTAGCACCGAGCCTTCCGCATACGGCAGAAAGCCCGGCGTGATTCGTGCCGGACGCAGTTCGTCGGGAGCGCGTCCGTCAGTGCGTTCGAAGCTCATCGTGTCCCCAAATCTCTACGGCTTCAAGAATGGAAGGCGCAGATCCTAAGAATCTCTCGGCTACTTTAGCAAATCTCTCCGCGGCATCGGTTACATAAAAGTGGTCTAGATCATCACAGAGCTCGCGTTCCTGGTAAAAACCGGGCGCGTCTTCGTGCGTTAAGTCAGAACTTTCGAGCAGTGATTCGACGTCGCGAGCCGTTGCGGCGCCGGAGTCGATGAGTTTGATTTCACTGCCGACTGTATCGCTAATCACTTCGCGAAGAATGGGATAATGCGTGCAGCCGAGAACGAGGACGACCGGGGGCGTTTCGATGAAGTCGTGCAGATACTTACGAGCGACTGAGCGAGCGACGTCGCTATTAGCCCAGCCTTCTTCAGCGAGCGAGACGAAGAGCGGGCAGGCGCGTTCAACGACTTTACCTTTTGCGCCCATCGCCGCGATCGCTTTCGCGTATGCGTGGCTTTGCACTGTTGCTTCCGTGGCGATCACGCCGATGTTTTTGTCTTGCGCGATCTCGACAGCGGCGCGTGAGCCGGGTTCAATCACGCCGATCACTGGAACTTTGATGGCTTTGCGAATCGCGGGCAGTGCGAGTGCTGAAGCGGTGTTGCAGGCGACGACGAGGAGCTTGATTCCGCGTGCTTCGAGGAATTTGGAATTCTCGACGGCGTAACGTTCGACGGTCGCGAGTGATTTTGTGCCGTACGGCACGCGCGCGGTGTCGCCGAGATAGACGAAGCGTTCGTTAGGCAGACGTTCGTGCAGGGCTTTGTAGACTGTGAGTCCGCCAACGCCGCTGTCGAAGATGCCGATGGGAAGGTTGCGGTCCAAGTGAGTGTTGGCCTATGCGAAGATCTCTGAGACTTTTACGCGAAAGCCGGGGACCGTATCGTCGACGAGTTCGTCGTCTTCGTGAAGCGTTCGTCTCTCACCGCTTGATGAGATTACTTCAACCGTTCGACGACGAGGATTCACGAGCCAGATCGATCTTGTACCTGTCTCCAAATAGATGGCCAGTTTGCGCTCAATGTAACCTTTTCTATCGCTGGGAGATAACACTTCAATGGCAAGATCCGGTGGGCCCTCGTAATAGCTATCGTCCGCCTGATCAGCACGTTCCTTTGAAACGAACGAAACATCAGGACCCAAAACGGTGTCCGGATCGCTCTCGAGCCTGTAGCCGGTTTCAGCACAAACATGACCGAGCCCGTTGGCTTTGATGTGGTGTCCCAACAGGATCGCAAGGTTGGCGACAATAACGCCATGTAAAAAGTTTGGAGGAGGCATCGTGAGGAGTTCTCCTTTAATTAGTTCGTGCCGATTTGGACTGTCGGGCAAGTTCTCGAATTCTTCCACAGTCATTAAGTGAGTTTGAGTTGTTGTGCTCATATGTTTATCTCTGGGCCGTTCGATGGGAGTGAGGGCTCCCGCATTTCTGATTTGGTGGAGGCGCCGAGAATTGAACTCGGATCCAAAAACCAACGCCGAAGGACTCTACATGCTTAGTCGCTTCTCTTTTCTCGTCAGGCGAACCCGACGAAATTTCACTCAGTGTCGAGTCAGTGAAGCGACAAGACCTCGACATGAGCTAGTCCGGCTTTGGTCTCGCCCACACTCACGGACCGAAAGTGCGGGCCAGCTCATCTAAGTGACATCTCGATCCGCGCGCACGAGCAACTTGCGGCGAGACGCTGGGTGCTTATTAGGCAGCCAGGGCCAATTCGTTATTGGCAGTTGTGTTTCCCTACGCGTTTTAACGAGCTGCATAAGGTAGCCCGGCATGCATCGCGACGACCGTTCAGGTTCCTGTCGAAGCCTGTCGCCCCCCATTTGCGAGCGAGGTCATTATAACCGGCGGCTGACAATGCGCAAAAAGCGCCTCAGAATGAACGACGTGCTTGTGCCTTTTGTGCATTTTTGCGGCATAATTTCGGTGTCTGTGGCTACCCACGTTGCCCTTACTCCCCCATTCGAGGCAAGTTGTTTTTCGGGAGAAATCTAACTAATGGCTGCACATCATTCTAAATACTCGCCAACCGCGATCATCAACACGCCTCCTGAACAACGGCGGCACCTGCTGGCGCGGCTCTGGTTTCCGACCGTCCTGCTTCTGGCGCTCGCCGCAGGTGGACTGACCGGCATCATCGCTGCTTACGAGTTGAACTACTCGCGCGCCGCAAACGAAGTCGCTGCCCTCGCGACGTATCGTCCCAGCGTGGTCACCAGAATTTACGCGGACGACGGTGAGACAGTCATTGGCGAGTTTGCACTCGAGAAAAGAATCCCACTCAAATACGAAGAGATTCCGCCAGTACTGAAGAATGCCATTCTCGCGGTCGAAGACGTTCGCTTCTACGATCACATCGGCATCGATCCGATCCGCATCATGGGCGCCGCGTGGAAGAACCTGACCACTGACAAGGTCGAAGGCGGCTCAACCTTGACGCAGCAGCTCACGAAGAACCTCTTTCTCTCCAAGGAACAAACCTACACGCGCAAACTGAACGAGTGGATTCTCGCACTCCAGATCGAACGGTACTACACCAAGAACCAGATCCTCGAGTTGTATGCAAACCACATGTTTCTCGGTGCGAACGCCTACGGCATGGAAGCCGGCGCTGAAACATACTTCGGCAAACAAGCGAAAGATCTAACCCTCGCCGAAGCAGCAACACTGGCCGGCATTCCGAAAGCCCCGAGCGATTATTCGCCAACATCGAATCCCGCGAAGGCTAAAGAACGACGTGACCTCGTGCTCGATCTGATGGCGAAGAACGGTTTCGTCAGCCAGTCGGAAGCGGATGCGGCAAAGTCCAAACCGATTCAACTCGCCGACACGGCTTACTACCAGTCACAACACAAGTCATCTCCATTTGATTATCCGGTCGAGTACATCCGCCAGGAGCTCGAAGACAAGTACACGACGCGCGTCGCACAGGGCGGTCTTTCCGTTTACACAAGCATCAACGTCGACGCACAGAAGAAAGCTTACGAAACGATCCGCGCCGGCTTGAGAAGCTACGACCGTACACACACCGGGTGGCGTTCGAGCTACACGATGATTCCGACGAGCGTAAACAACGGCGACGGACCAGCCACCGCGCAGGAGCTCAACAACTACAAGCACCCGGATTGGTACGGCAACGATTACGAAACAGGCCGTCACTTGATGGGCCTGATCATGAAGGTCGATCGCGCTCGCAATGAAGCAACCGTACGCTTCGGAAACTACACCGCGACTGTGACCGCCGCCGACATGGGTTGGAGCAAACGCCAACCAAACACCGAGTTCAAGAATGGACATCTCGCGGAGTTTGAAATCAAGGAAGTTGACGAAAAGGATCGACGCTTGAAAGTCGAGCTTTCGCAGGTCCCCGCCGTCCAGGGCGCGATGATGACGCTCAATGCGAAGACCGGCGAGATCGTCACGATGGTTGGTGGCTACGACTTCTACACCAACAAATTCAATAACGCGATTCAGGCTTATCGACAAACTGGTTCGTGCTTCAAACCGTTCATCTACACTGCGGCAGTCGAGTGGGGCATGACTCCCGACACGACTGTCAGCGGGGCTCCGATCAGCATCGGCGACTGGCAACCGCACAACTACGACGGTTCGACCAGTTGTAGTGACATGCCGTTGAAAACGGCACTCGCGCATTCGATGAATATTCCGGCCGTGCACCTGCTGCAAACTGTCGGCATTCAAACCGGCGCGCAGATGGTCCGGCGTTTCGGTATCAAGGTGCCGATGTCGCCGTATCTCCCATCCGCGCTCGGTGCGACTGAGGTGCCGCTCGATCAGATGGTCTCGGCTTATTCGGCATTCCCGAACAAAGGCATTCGCGTTGAGCCGCACATGATCCGCAAAGTGCTGGATCGCGACGGGGCGACGCTCGAAGAATGGGAACGAACAACTTACAAGGTCATGAATGAATACGTCGCGTTGACGATGGTGTCGATGATGCGCGGCGTCGTACAGGGTGGCACTGCATCGGCGGCGCAGGTTCTCGGTGTGCCGCTGGCCGGTAAGACAGGCACCGTCAACGATCACACAGACGTTTGGTTCATCGGTTACACACCGACATACGTGACGGGTGTGTGGATGGGCTACCCTGGAAAGAAAAAGCCGCTCGGGAACGAGATGACTGGAGCAAAAGGCGCGCTGCCGATGTTCATCGACTTCATGAAGACGTTTTTGAAGGATAAAGGAAAGGAAGACTTTCCGAAAGCACCGGAGATGCCCGAGGACATGCGCGAGCTCTTCCGCCAACGCCAGCGCGAGCTTGCGGCTGAGCGAGCGGAATTCGCTGCCGCGGCTAAAACCGATGAAGACACTGCCCTGCCCGCCGGCACGACCGAGCCAAAGCTGGAACAAGTAACGATGCCGCCACCGCCAAAGGGTGACGCCGACGATCACCCGAAGGTGCCCGCCAAGCCTGAGGTCGCCACACCTAAAATCGACGCGCCGCCTCCGGCTGCAACTCGACCACGCGAGGCCGAACCCGCGAAGAAGAAAGGTAAGAAGGGCGAAGGCGAACCTTAGCCACAAAAAGGCACAAAAAGCACAAAGCCGTCCACAGACTGCGTCGATTGATTAAACGATCTGCGTAATCTGTGGACGGCTTTGTGCTTTTTGTGCCTTTTTGTGGCTATACTGTTTGCCTTGCTCACAA
>DATNDM010000527.1:0-3389 GCA_035553235.1 Pyrinomonadaceae bacterium
CAGTGGCGAGGCGAACCACAAGATTGAAGACGCGTCCACCCTGCTCGCGACGCCATGATTGATGCACGCCGATCAGTGCTCGATCGAGCGCGCGCGATCCGAAAGTCACGTCATACTGCCCGTTTACGATCGGGTCAACTAGTTTCGGTGCTTCGGTGATCGGTGTGGAGAAGTCGGCGTCGGAAAACAGCGCGATGTCACTACGCGCGGCGAGCAGTCCGAGCCGCACGGCTCGGCCTTTGCCGAGGTTGGATTTGTAGCTGATGACGGAGGTGCGCACGCCTTTCGAGTCTTCGAAAACCTGTCTGGCGAGGTCTGCGGTGTGGTCGGACGAGCCGTCGTCGACGACGATCACTTCGCCGTCAGGCACATTTTGAGACACATAATCCACCAGCACCCGCAGGGTTTTTCCCAATCGGGCTGCCTCGTTGTAAGCGGGAATAATGACCGAAAGAGGTGCGGACATCACTCGTCGGCAATATAACATACGGACTTTATCCACAGATTACGCAGATCAATGACATCTGTGTAATCGGCGTAATCTGTGGATAACGAAAGCTCGTGTGGTATATTTTGGCAATGGAAGTCGCCCGCGAATTCAAGAAATCCCCGCCACCTCGATACGATGAACTTTGGATGGACAAGCGTTTCGCGCTCAGCGCGGCCGTTCTGATCCTGGCTGCGGCGATTTTCGGCGGCATGATCGGCAGCGGTCGCAACCTCAGCAGCTTTACTTCCGCTAACGCAAAGAGTTCGTACCGCGTCGTCGACGAGATCGAAAAAGACTACAACGAAGCCGTCGCCACGATTACCGCCAACTACTCCGGCGACATCGATCACGAGAAAGCGACGCAGGCCGCCATTCAGGGAATGCTTTCGACGCTCGATCCGCATTCGGCGTACTTTCCGTACAGCGAGTTCAAGAAACTGAAAGAGGATCAGGATTCGCGGTTCTACGGCATCGGCGTCACCATCGTTTCGCATCGCGATGGCGTTTATATCCAGTCGGTAGTCGATGGAACGCCGGCCGCGAAGCACGGTTTGAAGTACGGCGACCGAATCGTCGAAGTGGACGGAAAAAACGCGCGCGGTTGGACCAGCGAGCAGGTCTCAAAGAACGTGCGTGGCGGGCTGGGCGAACCAGTGACGATCAAAGTCGAGCGTGTTGGCTCCGAAGCGCCTTTGTATTTCACGATCGTTCGTGATGCAGTGCCGCTGCCGACTATTCGCAACTCCTACATGATCCGTCCCGGCACAGGCTACATCGGTCTCACCGGAGGGTTTCAGCGTTCGAGTGACGAAGAGTTGTCGAAGGCAATCAAGCGTCTCGACGAACAGGGAATGCGCCAGCTGATACTGGATCTGCGTGGCAATCCCGGCGGGCTTCTCGATCAAGCGATCGACGTGGTGAGCGAGTTTCTGCCGCGTGGCGCGGTGGTCGTTACAGTCAAAGGCCGCACTGAATACAGTGACCCGATCACTTACAAATCAACCGGCTCGGACCCCACGACCGTTCCGTTAGTCGTTCTGATCAATCACAACAGCGCCTCGGCGTCCGAAATCGTCGCAGGTGCGATCCAGGATCATGGTCGCGGCTTGATCATCGGTGAGACGAGTTTTGGCAAGGGACTCGTGCAGCGCATCTTTCAGTTGCCCTTCAACACCGGGCTGACGCTCACGACCGCGCGTTACTACACACCGTACGGTCGCTCGCTGCAACGCGACTACTCCAACGGTTCGCTCTATGATTACTACACGCGACACGAGGAGACAGACAACCAGCCGCCATCCGGCGCGAATGGACCACATAACCTCGAAGCGCCGCTTGCACTCGCTTCACCAACGCCGCATCCGCATACCGGACCGCCAGTACAAACAGCGGCAGGGCGCGTGTTTTATGGCGGTGGCGGCATCACGCCCGATATCGAAGTTAAAGAGCCCGCAAACACGCCACTGCGTTTTCGCATCGCGGAAGCCGCGTTTCAGTTCACACGACAACTCGCGGCGGGAGTCGTTCCTGGTCTCGAGTCGTACCGGGTCGAGAAAGTTCAGTACGGCAAGAACGCGAAGCCGACAGACTTTCCGATAACCGATCGCGTCGTCGATGCGTTTCGCAACTTCGTGCGCACCCAGCCCGACTTCCAGGTCCAACCCGCGCAGATCGATGAGGATCTGGACTTTGCGAAACTCCGTTTGCGGCAGGAGATTATCACCGCGGCATTTTCAAACGATGCCGGCGCGCGCGTATTGCTCGACAGCGACGTGCAAGTCCTCCGTGCTCTCGAAGCTCTGCCCGACGCCAAACGTCTCGCGGACAGTACGCGCAGCACAGTCTGGCGCGGTTAGCCACAAACAAAGCACAAACACAAAAATGGATCTCACGAACGTTTTTGTGTTTTTTGTGCCTTTTTCAGCCAATTGTTTGTGCTATATTTCGCACGTTCACCTAGCCTGTTTCTGACGGCATTCGTTCTATCCCACGTAGTTTAGGCAAAACAAGTACGTTGAAAGGACACTTTCAGATGAAGGAATGGTCGCGCTCTGTTTACGATCTTGGCCTGCTATGCGTAATCATTATCGCGGTGGCCTTTGCCGGCATTACTGTTCATTCCCAGAATCAAACAGCAACTCAAACTCCCGCGCCTGGTCCAGTGGCGGCTCAGAGTCCAAGGACAACTCCCAGTCCGACCCCAACGCCGATCAACTGGTCAACCGATCCGATGCTGAAGCGTTTCGTGTTTCGCAGCATCGGCCCTGCGAGCATGGGTGGACGCATCGACGACATCACAGCAGTTGAACAGAACCCGTACATCATCTACGTGGCCTTCGCGACCAACGGCGTTTGGAAATCAACCAACAACGGTACGACCTTTACGCCCATCTTCGATACCTACGGAACACACTCGATCGGCGACGTTGCGATTGCGCCTTCAGATCCAAACATCGTCTGGGTCGGTACGGGCGAGGCCAACAACCGGCAGAGCTCGAGCTTCGGCGACGGCATCTACAAGTCAACCGACGCCGGTAAGACGTTCACGAAGATGGGTCTCGAAGATTCACAAACGATCGCGCGCATCGTGATCGATCCGAAGGATCCGAACATCGTTTACGTCGCTGTGTTGGGCCATCTCTTCGGACCGAACAAGGAACGCGGTATCTACAAAACTACGGACGGCGGTAAGAACTGGCAGAACGTGAAGTTCATCGACGAAGACACTGGTTTTACTGATCTCGCGATGGACGCCTCTGACAGCAAGGTGCTTTACGCAGCTTCATACCAGCGACGTCGCACGAGCTTCGGTTTCAACGGCGGTGGTCCAGGCAGTGGCATCTGGAAGACTGTTGACGCGGGCAAGACGTGGAAGAGACTCGAAGGCGGCGGACTGCCG
>DATNDM010000528.1:0-8709 GCA_035553235.1 Pyrinomonadaceae bacterium
TCGGCAATACATTCGAGCGCAAGCGCATTACTGAACTGCCGCTCAACGCGAATAACGTCGTTGGCTTGTTGTCGTTGCAACCCGGCGTCAGCCGCTCCGGCTACGTGAACGGCGGACGCGCAGACCAATCGAACATCACGCTCGACGGTGTTGACGTCAACGAACAACAGGACGGTCTCGACGTGATCACTGACGAGGCATTCGCGAGCGTGTTGCGTGTGACGCGTGACTCGTTGCAGGAGTTTCGCGTGACCACTACGAACCCGAACGCTGAACAGGGTCGTTCTTCGGGCGCGCAGGTTTCACTAGTGACGCGCTCCGGATCGAATCAGTGGCACGGCTCGCTGTTTGAAATTCATCGCAACACGGTTACGACCGCGAACGACTTCTTCAACAACGCAGCGGGTGTCGAACGTCCGCAGTTGCTGCGCAACATCTTCGGCGGATCACTTGGCGGCCCGATCAAGAAAGATCGTGCTTTCTTCTTCTTTACGTACGAAGGATTTCGCGAGGCGACCGCGACGTCAGTGGTGCGCGAAGTGCCGCTGCCAACCTTGGGCCAGGGCATAGTGCGCTATCGGACTGACAGTGGCTTCAGTGATCCCGGTTGTCCGGCAGGCACACCGTCCGGTGTCGACTGTCTGACACCCGCTGAGATTCAGACCGCGTACCAGGATTTCAACGGTGATTCGGGTCCCGGCATAAACCCACAGACGCTCGCCGTGTTGGCTGCTGCGGCACAAAGATATCCAGCCAACGACACAACCGTCGGTGACGGGCTCAACACCAGCGGCTTCCGCTTCAATGCGCGCACGCCGACGAGGTTGAACACCTACATCGCCCGTTTCGATTTCAACCTGACGAATAATCAGCAGTTGTTCGTGCGTGGCAATTATCAGAACGACGTCGTCACGCGTGCTGTGTATACCAGTCCTGATTGCAGTGTCGGAGGTGACAACATTCAGTGTTTCCCGGACACGCCGCCGTTAACCACCTGGAATCATCCGAGAGGGGTGGCCGTCGGTCATATCTGGACCCTTAACCCGTCGCTCGTCAACCGCTTCAACTACGGTTTGACTCGCGCCGCATTCACACAAGCAGGCGATTCAACTGAGAACCAGGTCAACTTCCGGTTTATCTTTTCACCATCGGGCTTTCGGCGCTCATTAGAAAGAACCACCCCGGTTCATAACTTCGTCGACGATGTCTCGTGGGTACGCGGAAATCACACCTGGGGATTCGGCGGCAACGTTCGCCTGATCACGAACAATCGCACTTCGACGGGTGCTTCGTTCGATACGGCCTTCATCAACCCGTCGTTCTACGCGGCCTCCGGTGATGTCATCATCGATCCGTTCCCGGACCGTCTGAACGACGCGGACCTGCGCGATGCACTCGCATCCGTGATTGGCCGTTATTCGCAGTACAGCGCGAATCTCGTGTATGACGCCAGCGGACAGTTGCAGCCTGTCGGCACACCGACGGAGCGTGCGTTCGCGACTCAGGAATACGAAGGCTACATCCAGGATTCGTGGCGCATGCGTCCGAACTTCACGTTCAACTACGGCGTTCGCTGGTCCACTTCGACGCCGGTTTATGAAAAGAACGGGCTGCAGGTCGTCCCGAACGTTAACCTGACTGACTACTTCAACGAGCGTCGCGCCAGTGCGTTCAATGGCGTGCCGTTCACGGATCCGATCAGCTTCGTCCTGGGTGGCAAAGCCAACAACGCACCCGGTTATTACAAGCAGGATTGGAACAACTTCGCGCCCTCAATCTCGTTTGCCTGGTCACCGAATCTGGGCAAATGGCTGGGCAAGGACGGAAAGGCCGTGATTCGCAGCGGCTTCCGCGTGACTTACGATCGCATCGGCAGCCAACTCGCCGTCAACTTCGATCTCAACAACCTCGCGGGTTTCACTTCCGCGCGTAACATCAACGCCAACACGTTCAGCGTGACGGAAGGTGACCTTGGACCGCAGTTCACCGGCTTCAATCCGGATGTTCGTTCACTGCCGTTCCCGGGGTCGAGTAGTCCGATTCCAACGACGTTGCAGTTTCCACTGACTGTTCCGGCCGACGAAGATCAACGCATCGAAGTGTCGCTGGACCAGGGCATCACGACGCCGTACAACTACAGCTACAACTTCTCGTACGGCCGTGAAATCGGGAAGGGGCTTTCGTTTGAAGCGAGCTACGTCGGTCGCTGGGCGCGCAACCTGCTCGCCTCGCGCGACATCATGCAGCTCAACAACATTCGCGATCCACAGTCGGGCTTGAGCTACTACGACGCGATTAACGCGCTCGTGCAATACCGGTATGCGGGCCGCGAAATCACGTCGATCCCTGACATTGCGTACTTCAACAATCTGTTCCCGAACATGCCGGCTTTTTGGGGAGATCCTTCGCTGACACCGACGCAAGCGGCCTACGCTTTCATCGCACCCGAATCCGTTGGTGGTCTCGAAATCTCCGACTACACGACCCTGCAGTTGATCTGGGACGATGCTCCCGGCTGCACCACGTGCCCGATCGGTGATGGACCAGCGAAGTTCAACAACATGTTCTATCAGCCGCAGTTCGGAGCGCTTTCAGCGTTCTCGACGATTGCTCATTCAAACTACAACGCGTTGCAATTGAGCCTCCGTCAGCGCCTGCGCGGTGACGTGACGTTTGATTTCAACTATACCTACGGCCATTCGCTGGACAACGCTTCGGGACTGCAGAACTCCAACAGCTACGGAACTGCGTTCATCGTTAATGCGCTGTCACCGGATGACAACTACGCCACTTCGGATTTCGATTCCCGGCACATCATCAATGCGAACTGGGTAATCGGACTTCCGCTTGGGCGTGGTAAGCGGTTTTTTGGGAACGCCGGTGGTTTCGTCGAGCAGGCGCTCGGCGGCTGGCAGAGCACGGGAATTTTCCGTTGGAACAGTGGGCTGCCGATCATCACGCCAACCGACTGCTGCGTCTGGGCCACCAACTGGAACGTGCAATCAGCGGGCGTGCGCGTGCAGCCAGTGCAGTCGTCACCGACACGAAATGGACCAGACGGAAAGCCGAACGTGTTCAGCGATCCGACCGCGGTCTATCGCAGCTTCCGCAACGCTCGACCGGGCGAAGTGGGCGACCGAAACGTTCTTCGTGCTCCAGGATATATTTCGCTGGACATGGGACTGTATAAGTCGTTCAAGTTGCCGTGGGAAGGTCAGGCATTGCAGTTCCGTTGGGAAGTGTTCAATGTCACCAACACTCAACGATTCGACGGCAACACCATCGCTGACCTGACTTTGGACTCCGATCCATTCCGCGGTGGCACCCCGACCTCCGACTTCGGTCGCTTCACCTCAACCCAAACTCCTCTGAACGAAACCAAGGCCGGCCGCGTCATGCAGTTCGCGCTGCGGTACACGTTCTGAGGATCTTCAAAGCCATCCGCAGATTTCGCAGATCTGCTACAACAACGCCGCTTCGTAATTCAATACGAGGCGGCGTTGCTCTAAGCTGCGTGCGCCAAAATTCAGTAACAGGCCCGTTTGTAGACCCGTCACTTTCAGGTAGTTGATTAACTGTGACTCTTGTACCGGGCTGAGACTGCTGAGCGCTTTCAATTCGACGATCACAGAATCAAAACATATGAAGTCAGGTCGGTACTCGGTGCGTAAACGAAGTCCTTTGTACGTGACGGGGAACAGCAACTCTCGCTTGAATGGTATTTCACGGCTCTTGAATTCTAGTGCGAGCGCTTCCTGATAGACTGTCTCCAGAAAGCCACACCCCAATTGACGGTGCACTTCCATGGCGGCTCCGATGATCTGATACGTCCTGGGATCACGTTGCGTGAGGTTACTCATGAATAGACTCCTAAGGTGAAATTAGGTTTGTGGACTTGATTGTCTCACAAATCTGCGTAATCTGTGGATACCGATGCTTCAGTTCCTGAACATCTCCAACATAGCCTTAATCGACGATATGCAGGTTGAGTTTGAGAGTGGGCTCAATCTGCTGACGGGCGAGACTGGATCGGGGAAGTCGATTATTGTCGATGCGCTCGGGTTGTTGATCGGGGGCAGGTTCTCCAGCGATCTGATCAAGACGGGTGCTGATCGGGGATCGATTGAGGGGCTCTTCTCGGTGACGCCGAATCCAGATCTCGAAAAGTTACTCGACAACGCGGGTTTTGGCGCGACAAGCGAGTTGATAATCCGGCGCGAGCTTTCCGCGACCGGGCGCAATAAGATTTTCATCAACAACCAGCTCGCGACGCAGTCGTTGCTTCGCGATTTGCGGCCGTATCTCGTCGACATTCACGGGCAGGGCGACCAGCAGACGCTTTTCAATCCCGAAACACATCTCGAGATACTCGATGCTTTTGCGGGCAATGGCGGCCTGCGGGTGGAAGTTGCTGAGGCTTATCAACGCTGGACCGGCTTGCGACGCGAGCTTGAGTCGTTGCGGCATGATGAGGCGGAGAAATTTCAGTTAGTTGATACGTTGAAGTTCCAGATCGCGGAGCTCGAGCGCGCGCAGTTGTCGCCAGGTGAGGATGAAAAACTCGAAGAAGAGCGCCGGCGGCTCGCGAATGTCGAGAAGCTGACGACCCTTTGCCAGGCGAGTTACAGCCGGATTTATGAAGACGACGACGCGGCGGTCGCGCGTGTGCGGCAGACGCTGAAAGACGTTGAAGAGCTCGCGGAATATGAGTCGAGCTTTCGCGATTATCTCGAAGGGCTGGAGACGGCGCGCGCAGTGCTCGAAGATCTGTCGTTCTCGTTACGCGACTTTTCGGACCGGCTCGAGTTCTCTCCTGCTCGATTGGCGGAGATCGAGGATCGGCTGGCGGAGTTGTCGCGACTCAAGCGCAAGTACGGCGGATCGATTGCGGCTTCGCTCGAACATCTCGCGCGTTCGGAAGATCGTTTGCGAGAGATCGAGACGTCTGATGAACGTGAGCGTGAGTTGAATGTCGCAGTTGCGGCGGCGCACGAACGTTATTTGGAGCTCGCGCGCAAGTTGCACAAGGAACGTGTGCGGGCGGCGAAGAAGTTTGAGCAGGCAGTTGAGAAAGGGATCGCGGAAGTCGCGATCGACAACGCGCGTTTTCAGGTGCAGGTGAACGACAGCGTCGAAGCTGCGGGGCAAAAAGGCATTGACCACACGGAGTTTTACTTTTCAGCGAATGTGGGCGAAGAGGTTAAGCCGCTCGCGCGCGTGGCGTCAGGTGGCGAAGCGTCGCGGTTGATGCTCGTGTTGAAGACGGTGGCGAACGGATCACAGTTTCCGCGGACGATCGTGTTTGACGAGATCGACACCGGGATCGGCGGACGAGTCAGTGAAGCGGTTGGCATCAAACTGAAGAAGCTCTCGCAAACGAATCAAGTGTTGTGCGTGACGCACCAGCCGCAGATCGCGCGCTTCGCGGACAGTCATCTCGTCGTGCAGAAAGAAGCGTTGAAAGGACGCACGCAGGTTAGCGTCGGGCGCCTCGATAAAGCAGGTCGCATCGAAGAACTCGCGCGCATGCTCACCGGCGCCGAGATCACTGACAGCGCCCGCCGCCACGCGAAAGAGTTGCTGAAGAATTAATTAGCCACAGATTTCACGGATTATTCTGATCTGTTTCAATCGGTGTTCATAATCCGTGTAATCTGTGGTTAGGTTTTAAAGTTATGAGTACAGAACCAAATAAAGTCATCTATTCAATGGTCGGCGTCAGCAAGTTCTACGACAAGAAGCCGGTCCTCAAAGACATCTATCTCTCCTATTTCTACGGCGCGAAGATCGGCGTGATCGGCCTGAACGGCTCCGGCAAGTCTTCCCTGCTCCGCATCCTCGCGGGCGCCGATAAAGACTTCAATGGCGAAACCGTTCTCTCGCCGGGCTTCACCGTCGGCTATCTCGAACAGGAGCCGCTCATCGACGACGCGCGCACGGTGCGTGAAGTGGTCGAAGAAGCCGTCCGGGAAACCGTCAACCTGCTGAAAGAGTTCGACGAGATCAACGCAAAGTTTGGCGAAGAGATGTCTGACGACGAAATGTCGGCACTACTCGAACGCCAGGGCGAAGTGCAGGAAAAACTCGACGCGCTCGACGCCTGGGATCTCGATTCACGTCTCGAGATGGCGATGGACGCGCTGCGCTGCCCGCCACCAGACACGCCCGTGAAAATTCTTTCCGGCGGCGAGCGCCGTCGCGTCGCGTTGTGTCGTCTGTTGCTTCAGAAACCTGACATCCTCTTGCTCGACGAGCCGACGAACCATCTCGACGCCGAATCAGTCGCGTGGCTCGAACATCACCTGCACGGTTACGCGGGCACAGTCATCGCCGTCACGCACGATCGCTATTTCCTCGACAACGTAGCGGGCTGGATCCTCGAGCTCGATCGCGGCCAGGGCATTCCGTGGAAAGGAAATTACAGCTCGTGGCTCGAACAGAAACAGGAGCGCCTGCGCCGCGAAGAGAAATCCGAAACCGAGCGGCAGAAAACTCTGCAACGCGAGCTCGAATGGATTCGCATGTCGCCGAAAGCGCGTCACGCGAAAGGCAAAGCGAGGATCAACTCGTACGAAGATCTGCTGCGTCAGGAAAATGACAAGCGGCGCGAGGACCTCGAGATCCACATTCCGCCTGGACCACGACTCGGCAACGTCGTCATCGAAGCCGAGCACGTGAGCAAAGGTTATGACCAAAAGCTGCTCGTCGATGACATGAACTTCGCGCTCCCGCCGGGCGGAATCGTCGGCGTGATTGGTCCAAACGGCGCGGGCAAGACGACGCTGTTTCGCATGATCACGGAACAGGAACAACCCGACGCGGGCACGATTCGCAAAGGCGAGACTGTCACGCTGGCTTACGTCGATCAAAGCCGGACGCTCGATCCGGAGAAGTCGATATGGCAGGAGATCAGCGGCGGCGAAGATGTGTTGAAGCTGGGCGCGCGTGAAGTTAACTCGCGTGCGTACGTGGCGCGGTTCAACTTCTCGGGATCGGATCAGCAGAAGAAGGTTGGAATGCTGTCAGGCGGCGAGCGCAATCGCGTCCATCTCGCGAAGATGTTGAAGGAAGGCGCGAACGTGTTGCTGCTCGACGAGCCGACGAACGATCTCGACGTGAACACGCTGCGCGCGCTCGAAGAAGCGCTGGAAAACTTTGCCGGCTGTGCGGTCGTCATCTCGCACGATCGCTGGTTTCTCGATCGGATCGCGACGCACATACTGGCGTTTGAAGGTGACAGCAAAGTCGTGTGGTTCGAGGGGAATTATTCCGACTACGAGGCTGATAAGAAGCAGCGATTGGGCGCAGCGGCTGAAGTGCCGCACCGGATCAAGTATCGACAGCTGACGAGATAGTCTTAATCCGCAGATTACGCAGAGCACACAGATTTAGATAAATGTTCCGCATATCCGCGTAATCTGCGTAATCTGCGTATCTTCGTAATCTGCGTAGTCTGCGTAATCTGCGGATGAAGGTTTTAGAATGGCATCTCCCCCAAAGATCTTCGCCAAACACAACCGTGGTCTGCTGCTCGACGTCGTCGTCCTCATTTTCAACATCTTCCTCATGCGCTGGTTGACGGGCTACTTCCTCGACCTCTACGCTCTCGCTAATAACGACGAAAAACTCGCACAATTCACGTTGTCGACGATGTGCCTGGCGATGTGGGTCCTGCCGGCCGCGGGCGCCGTCTTGAAGCGCTGGCATTTTCATCATCGTTTGCAACAGGAAGGAAGAAAGGTCGAGTGGGATTCAAAGCTCGGGGGCTGTCTCTTCAATCCGATCTTTTACTTCTGCCTCAACCTCGTGCTCTTTTCGGCAATCTTCGCCGGCCTCGGCAGCTTTCTATTCGGCAACCGGCTGATGAACAACGGCGCCATCTTCGTCCCGCTGATTTTCATCGGACTGATCTTAACGATCGTCCAAACGTATCTCATCTATCGATACTTCTCGCCACCGAAAAAGCCGCCGCGTTTCCCGTTTCTAAAAGATCCGGAGAGTGAAACACTCGGCGACATCTGCATCTTCGTTAACATGATTCTGTTTCAGGTTTGCTGGAACACACTCACGTTTGCAGGCTTCGGCCGGCCGTCGGGCCCCTTGGAGTTTTTTGGTCGACTCTTCTTTCTATGCTTTCTCGCGATGCTGATCTACTTCCCGCCGCGCCTGTTTTATCTGGCCGAAGACATCGATCGCGGGCGAACCTGGGCCATGATGCTGCTCGCCAACTCGCCGGTGATACTGAAAGTACTTATCGGAACGAAGGAATGGGGTTAGAATCCGTCATCAATCCGTGTAATCCGTGGTTAAGGTCGAGGTTAATATGAAAATACGTTTCCTGCTTCTGATCTCGCTGATGGCCTTCTCTTCGTCTGTGGCCCAGGACACCGGCGATATCCGCAACTTCCTCCGCGTCAACAAAGACTTCTGCACCGGCGGCCAGCCCAAACTCGAACATCTCGAAAAGCTGAAAGCCGAGGGTGTCAAGACGATCATCAACCTGCGACAACCGAGCGAGCACCGCGCGGCCGAAGAAGAGGCGAAAGCCAAAGAACTCGGCTTGAAATACTTCAACATTCCCGTCGCTTACGGCAATCCAAACGAAGAACAGGTCGCGGAGTTTCTGAAAATCACTGACGATCCGGAAAATCGTCCCGCGTTTATCCACTGCACCGCGGCGATCCGTGTCGGTGCGTTCTGGATGATCAG
>DATNDM010000529.1:0-4536 GCA_035553235.1 Pyrinomonadaceae bacterium
TGGTCGCGGCACTTGTAAGCAGCGACTCGCCAAACATCTCAAAGACTGTAATATCCACCTATAAAGTTACCGTGGTTCCCTGCTGTTTAAAGCCAGAGGTTCCTACTCCCTCCGATTCCATTAGTCTTCTGACAAAACACTAAATCACAAAACCAAAACCTGAAGAGCCCTTGTAGTCAACCTCACTTGGCGGCTACACTCGCCCGCATTTCGTCTATCAGAACAAACTCTTCGAAATCGGTTGAGGGCTGTGGCATGAAGATTCATGAATACCAGGGTAAAGAACTGTTGAAGAGATACGGCGTGCCGGTGCCGCGCGGCATTGTGGCCCGCTCGGCTGAAGAGGCGTATCACGCGGCGAAAGAACTCGGTGGCGACATCGTTGTGGTGAAGGCACAGATTCACGCGGGTGGACGAGGCAAGGGCGGCGGCGTGAAGCTGGCCCGCAGTGCCGAAGAAGCTCAAGAGATTGCCCGCCAGATGCTGGGGATGAAACTTGTCACGCATCAGACCGGTCCCAATGGACGCGAAGTGCGCGTGCTGTTGATCGAAGAAGGGCTGCCGATTGATAAAGAGTTCTATCTCGGCATCGTGCTCGACCGCGCGTCAGGACGCCAGGTGTTCATGGCTTCACAAGCAGGCGGCATGGACATCGAAGAAGTCGCAGCCAGGACGCCCGAAAAAATTCTGAAGGAAACAATCGATCCCGCTGTCGGCTTTCAATCTTTTCAGGCACGCAAGCTCGCTTTCGGACTCGGTCTGCCCGCCGCACTCGTAAACCAGGCCGTGAAGTTTATGCAATCGCTCTATCACGCGTACGAGCAGATGGACGCCTCACTCGCCGAGATCAACCCGTTTCTGTTAACGAAAGACAACCGCCTCATCGCGCTCGACGCCAAGATCAACTTTGATGACAACGCGCTCTTCCGTCACAAAGAGTTTCTCGACCTGCGCGATCTCAACGAAGAAGAGCCGCTCGAGATCGAAGCGTCGAAGTTTGATCTGAACTACATCAAGCTCGACGGCAACATCGCGTGCATGGTCAACGGCGCCGGTCTCGCCATGGCGACAATGGACATCATCAAACTCGCGGGCGGTGAGCCTGCGAACTTTCTCGACGTTGGTGGCGGCGCGTCGCAGGAGCGCGTGGAAGCGGCGTTCAGGATTTTGTTGGCTGACGAAAATGTAAAGGCGGTTTTGATCAACATCTTCGGCGGGATTGTGCGTTGCGACATGGTGGCGCGCGGTGTTGTTGAAGCGGCGCGCAATCTCGGGATCGAGGTTCCGGTGGTGGTGCGTCTCGAAGGTACGAACGTTGAGGAAGGCCAGCGTGTCATTCGCGAGTCGGGGATGAACTTCACGGTTGCGAATGGAATGAAGGACGCGGCGGAAAAGGTGGTGGGGCTGGCTGCTTAAGCCGCGGATGAACTCAGATGAACGCGGATCAGAAAACGAAAGCAAGAATTTGGATCGTAGCTCCGTGCCGGTATGGCCTGGTAGCGCTGTTTCTGTTCACCGCGATTGCGAAGCTCGCGATCATCAACGCGTTCGTCAAAAACATGGGTGAGCTGCTGGCGTCGTCGGGATTCAATCACGAGCGCTGGTCCTGGCCCGCGACGATCGTCATCATCGCCGCAGAATTCGTGACCGCGCTTTTGTTAATCCTGCGGCGCACGGTGCGATTCGGCGCGTTGCTGGCTGCGGTGTTGTTGCTTGGCTTCGCGGGTTACGCGCTTTACTACGTTTACGGATTGCACGGCGAGCCACTCGAGTGCGGTTGCTTTGGCGGCATCATTGCCAGCCAGCTCGGCGTCAAGACCGCACTGCGAAATCTGGCGCTGCTCATGCCGGCACTAATTGTTTGGTTTGGTTATCGAAGCAGTCGGAAGGAGTCATTGATTGGCCCGTATTGAATTTTGGGGTGGCGTCGGCACTGTCACCGGTTCAAAGTATCTCGTTGTCACAGATAAAGCGCGCGTCCTCGTCGACTGTGGACTCTTCCAGGGTCTCAAGGAACTGCGCGAACGCAACTGGGAGGATCCGCCTTTCAATCCACACGGGTTGAACGCCGTCCTGATCACGCACGCGCATATCGACCACACCGGCTACCTGCCGCGCCTGGTCCAAAAGGGCTTTCGTGGGCCAGTTTACTGTTCGCGCGGCACTGCCGACCTGCTAAAGATTCTTTTGCCCGACGCGGGCCGGTTGCAGGAAGAAGATGCCGACTATCGCAATCGTCACCACCTGACGAAACACCAGCCAGCGCTGCCGCTCTACACCGAGAAGGACGCGTACGCCGCGCTCGAACTCGTGAAGCCGCTGCCGAACGATGGCAACCCGTTTGAGCCGGCGCCCGGTATTCGGGCGAGCTTCAGAATCTCCGGTCACATTCTCGGTTCGAGTCTTGTGTTACTTGAACTGGATGACGCCGGTGCTGACCGGCAAGGGCGTCGCGTGCTTTTCTCGGGCGACCTCGGCCACTACGATCAACCGATCATTCGCGATCCGGTTCCGCCGCCCGCGTGTGACTACCTGCTCGTCGAGTCAACTTACGGAGATCGTCTGCACGATCGCGAAGAACCGAAAGTCGCGCTCGCGCGCATCATCAACGACGCCGCACAACGACAGGCTCCCGTACTCATCCCGGCATTCGCTGTCGGTCGTACGCAGGAGATCGTTTACCTGATTCGCGAGTTGGAAGAGGAGAAGGCGATTCCGATCTTGCCGGTGACCGTTGACTCACCGATGGCAGCCGCGACCACGCAGGCATACGCGAATCGCAAAGAAGAGCAAGACGAGCAGTACGCGAGTATCCTGACGCAACAGAAACATCCGTTGCGAACACACTCGATGAACACGGCGTCTTCACGCGAAGAGTCGAAGAAGCTGAACGACGCTAAAGGCGCGCGCGTGATCATCAGTGCCTCGGGCATGATGACTGGCGGCCGTGTTTTGCATCATGCGATCAGGCTCGTGCCCGATCCGGACGCGACGATCGTGTTCGTCGGTTACCAGGCGGCGGGCACGACTGGTCGACGCATACTCGACGGCGAGCCTGAAGTGAAGATTCTCGGGCAGTGGGTTCCGGTACGTTGTCGCACTGCCAAGATCGGCGGCTTCTCAGCGCATGCTGACTGGCAAGAGGTGTTGCACTGGCTCGAGGGGATGCAAGGCGGCGTACCGCGCACGACGTTCTTGACGCACGGCGAACCCGAAGCCGCAGACGCGATGGCGCAACATATCAAAGAGAAGTTTGGCTGGAACGTGCACGTGCCGCAGTATGGCGAGCACGTTGAACTCGAATAAATTTCACGCAAAGGCGCAAAGTTTTCGCAAAGACGCAAAGAAGAGAACGCTCTCTTTTGTGCTTTTTGTGGCCATTGCTATACTGCCGGATTTCTAATCGGAGGAGCATTCATCATTGAGCGTTCTAGTGAATAAATCTACGCGCCTGGTCGTGCAGGGATTGACGGGAAAAGAGGGCACGTTCCATGCGAAACAGATGGTTGAATATGGAACGAATGTGGTTGCGGGTGTCACGCCTGGAAAGGGCGGCACGACGCACGAAGGAATTCCGGTTTTCAACACGGTGGCTGATGCCGTGAAAGAAGCCGGTGCGAATGCTTCAGTCATCTACGTGCCGCCGTCATTCGCTGCCGACGCGGTGATGGAAGCGGCTGACGCGGGCATTCCGGTGATCGTTTGCATCACAGAAGGAATCCCGACGCTGGATATGGTGAAGGTGAAAGAGTACCTGCGAGACAAGCCCGTTCGTCTGATTGGACCAAACTGTCCCGGCATCATTTCGCCGGGCAAGTGCAAAATCGGAATCATGCCCGGTCACATTCATCGCGAGGGCAACATCGGCGTGGTCTCGCGCTCCGGAACGTTGACGTATGAAGCAGTCGGGCAACTGACGGCGCTCGGTCTTGGACAATCGTCCGCAATCGGCATTGGTGGCGATCCGATCGTGGGCACGACACACGTCGATGCGTTGCGACTGTTTCAGGAAGACGATGAGACTACGGGCATCGTGATGATCGGCGAGATTGGTGGGACCGCGGAAGAAGAAGCGGCCGCGTTCGCCAAAGAGAATGTGACGAAGCCAATCGTAGCGTTCATCGCGGGTCAGACAGCGCCGCCGGGACGCCGCATGGGACACGCGGGCGCGATCATCGCCGGTGGCAAAGGAACTGCTGCCGAGAAGATGAAGGCGCTGAGCGAGGCGGGCATTCATGTTGTGAAGTCACCGGCTGACATCGGCCAGGCAATGAAGGACGCTCTATAGTAAAGAGAAACCATCCACAGATTACGAAGAGTGTTTATTGAATCTGCGTAATCTGTGGACAACAAAACAGAACATGTCAAACTTAACATTCGGAATCATCAAACCTGACGCAGTGCGCGCGGACCACACGGGATCGATCATTCAACGTATTCTCGACAACGGCTTCAGGATTCGTGGATTAAAGCTCATCCACATGACC
This sequence comes from Pyrinomonadaceae bacterium, assembly GCA_035553235.1. Taxonomy (GTDB): domain Bacteria; phylum Acidobacteriota; class Blastocatellia; order Pyrinomonadales; family Pyrinomonadaceae; genus PSRF01. The sequence goes on from DATNDM010000529.1 coordinate 4,488, forward strand.
ACGCAACAAGCCGAAGGCTTCTACGCAGTTCATCGCGAACGACCGTTCT
>DATNDM010000530.1:0-6905 GCA_035553235.1 Pyrinomonadaceae bacterium
GACAACTGCGCCTCTCGATCTTCGCCACTGGAGTCGCGCAAGCGAGCAATGTGTCCGTAATAATCAACGGCAAGCCCTTGATTGTGGAAACGGTGGCGCCCGCGAGGCTGCCGGGGCTCGAGGAAATTCACGTCCTCATACCGGCTGATTTGCGCGGTGCTGGGACCGCGGCACTCGTCATCTCAGCGGACGGCGTGAACAGCAATTCCGTGTCGGTGACGATCGCGGGAGCGACGCCGACTCCTACGCCAACTCCCACTCCGAAACCATCACCGTCGCCGTCACCGACGCCGAGTCCGTCACCAACACCTGACACGTCTTCCCACATCGTGATCAGCCAAATCTTTGGTGGTGGCGGAAACTCAGGCGCGCCGTTTCGCAACGACTTCATCGAGATCTTCAACGCCGGCAGCAGCGCCGTTAATCTCAACGGCTGGTCAGTGCAGTATGCAAGCGCGACGGCCTCGACGTGGTCAGTCACACCACTCACTTCAACGACGCTGGCACCCGGTCAGTACTACCTCATCCAGGAAAGCTCGGGCGGCAGCAACGGCGCGTTGCTACCAACTCCCGATGCAACCGGTACGATTGCGATGGCCGCCGGCTCCGGCAAGGTCGTGCTGGTCACAAACTCGACCACACTGACAGGCGCGTGTCCCACCGATCCACGCATCGTCGATCTCGTCGGCTACGGCAACACCGCGAACTGCTTCAGAGGCTCGGCGCCCGCTCCCGCACCGAGTAACACAAACGCGATCCTGCGCGCCGCCAGCGGTTGCACAGACTCACACAACAACGTCTTAGACTTCATCCTCGGCCCGCCTAATCCGAGAAACACAAATTTTTTGCCACGGATTTGCACCGATCCGTGAGTTCCATGTTATAGACTCGCTCGCATGCACTCGCTCACGGATGCAGTCGCGTCGCTGCGGCAACATTTCGGGTTCGACGACTTTCGCGAAGGCCAGCGCGAAGTGATCGGCTCGATCCTCGAAGGCAAAGATGCCGTCGTCGTGATGCCGACCGGCAGCGGCAAGTCTCTCTGTTATCAACTGCCGGCGATGATCCTCGACGGCGTGACGCTCGTCGTGTCTCCCTTGATCGCGCTGATGAAGGATCAGGTCGACGCACTGCAAGCGCGTGGACTGCCCGCAACCTTCATCAACAGCTCGATCTCCGAGCCCGAACAACGCGCGCGCATCGAAGCGCTCAGACGGCGCGAGCACAAACTCGTCTACATTGCTCCCGAACGCTTTCGCAGCAGTCGCTTCAACGCGGCTCTGCAACAGATTCCGATCTCGCTCTTCGCAGTCGACGAAGCACACTGTATCTCGACGTGGGGTCATGACTTTCGTCCTGACTACCTGCGTCTGCGCAACGTCATCAAGTCGCTGAAGAACGTTCAGACACTCGCGCTCACAGCCACGGCAACGCCGTACGTTCGTTCCGACATCGTTCAGCAGCTGGGTCTCAATCGTCCGCAGACGTTTGTCAGCGGTTTCGATCGTCCAAATCTCTCGATCGAGGTCGTCCACACACAACGAGAGCGCGAAAAGATCTCGTGCATTCGCAAGCTCGCGCGACAAACTCCCGGTTCGGGAATCATCTACGCTGCGACACGAAAAGCCGTGGAACAAGTCGGGTCAAAGCTGGAAGCGCTTGATCTCAAGGTCTCGGAGTATCACGCGGGCATGAGCGACGCGCTGCGCGTCCGCGCGCAGGACAATTTCATGAGCGGCCGCACGCAGATGATCGTCGCCACAAACGCGTTCGGGATGGGCATCGACAAACCCGACATCCGCTTCGTGGTCCATTACCAGATGCCGGGCTCGATCGAAGCTTACTACCAGGAGATCGGGCGCGCTGGTCGCGATGGCCTGCCGTCAACCTGCGTGCTGCTCTTCAACTACGCAGACAAGAACACGCATGACTTCTTCATCGAAGGCTCGTATCCCGATATCAGTGTTATCAAGCAGGTTTACGACTCACTCGCGGCGACGGAGCTGAGAAAGATCGAGCTCTCAACGCAGGAAATCGCGCGGCGCGCAGGCGTGACCAACGAGATGGCGGTGCAGTCGGCGCTTTACGTCCTCGAACGCGCCGGGCACATTCAACGCACCGCGCCCGCACTCAATCGCGGTGGCCGCGGCGCGCAACAGGGCCGCAGCATCATCATGCTCGACACCGCACCCGCGCCTAAGCTCCGTATCGATCCGGCAGAGGTCTCGCGTCGTGGCGAGCTCGAGCGACGGAAGCTGCGCGCGATGATCGACTTCTGCTACACCGATCGTTGCTATCGCGCGCACATTCTCAACTACTTCGGCGATCGCAAAAGCGAGCGGCTGTGCGGAACGTGTGGTAACTGCAAGCCGGCAAGCAATGGGGTTGAAATACCGGCTGCCCAGGACGGCGATTCGTCTCCTCGTGCACTCACCGCTGATGAGCTACTGCGCGTGCGAAAAATACTCGCCTGCGCGAAACGGATGAACGGTCGGTTCGGAAAGAAGATGCTTGTCTCGACGTTGCGAGGCTCCGCGGCGAAGCAGGTGATGACCGCGGGATTGAACGAATTGTCGACGTATGGATTGCTGAAAGATATGGCGCAAGACGAGCTCGAGAGTTATATCGAGGCGTTGGTCGAGGCGCGGTGTTTGAAAGTGAAGCCCGGCGCCTATCCGACGATAGCGACGACAGACCTCGGCGATCGGGTCATGCGCGAACAGGAACTGATAAATCTATCGTTAAGATCCGTCTAATCTGTGGTTACTTGATCACGCCCGATAACGGACTCGACGCGCTCGCATACAACTTCTTCGGCATTCGACCAGCGACATAAGCCAACCTGCCCGCTTGCACCGCGAGCTTCATCGCGGTCGCCATCTTCGCTGGATCCTCGGCCTCCGCGATCGCGGTGTTCATCAACACACCATCAGCACCGAGCTCCATCGCGATCGCCGCATCACTCGCCGTTCCCACACCCGCATCGACAATCATCGTCGCGTCAGGCAACTGCTCCCGCATGATGCGCAGGTTCGCCGGGTTCTGAACGCCGAGACCGGATCCAATCGGCGCGGCCAGCGGCATGATCGCGGCGCAACCGGCGTCGAGAAGCTTCTTCGCCATGATCAGATCGTCGTTGAAGTATGGCAGCACGACAAAACCTTCTTTGACGAGGATGCGCGCCGCTTCGAGTGTTTGTTCGTTATCGGGAAACAATGTCGTCTGATCGCCGATGACTTCGAGCTTCACGAGATCCGTCTGCAACGCTTCGCGCGCGAGACGAGCGGTGCGGACGGCGTCCTCAGCGGTGTAACAGCCGGCGGTGTTCGGAAGAATCTGTAGCGACGGATTGAGGTAATCGAGAAACGACTCGCTACTGCGATCGAGTGGTACACGACGCACGGCGACAGTCACCATCTCCGCGCCGGACGCCTCATGCGCGCTGCGCATCTGGTCGTGACTGCGATACTTTCCAGTGCCGATAATCAATCGCGATGAAAACTCTAGCCCTGCGATGATCAATTTTTTCCTCCACCGACGAAATGTACAATCTCGATGCGATCCTCGTCCTTTAACATAGTACTGCCCCAATCACTACGACGCACGACCTCACGATTGAGTTCGATCGCTATGCGCGCGAGGGGCAGATCTAGTTGTGCAATTAACTCTGCTAAGGTTAGCGCGCTACTAAATTCCTTCAGATCGCCGTTTACAAAGACTCTCATTGACCACAAAAAAGCACAAAAGGACAAAAAGCACAAAGAAGATCTCGAACAGTTCAGATTTTGTGCTTTTTGTTCTTTCGTGCTTTTTTGTGTACGACTAGACAGGATGAATGATGCGGCGTAGTTCGGCGGCTTGATCTTTCGTCACTGCACGCACCAGCACCGCGGCGCGGCCCGAGTTGAACTGCGGAATGTCGGTCGTAATACTCGCTACTCCATCGCTCTCAGTCTTCAGCGTATAAATCAGCGGCCGGAACGTCGTGCCGAGTATCTTCACTGACACGCCCACGTTCGTTAGCGGCTTTTCATCCCCATTCAAAACATTGTTGACCTGCACTCGCAACGTGTAACGCTTCCCCGAGTAAAACTCCTCGTCGTCCAGCAACGTCACATACATCCCATCTTCGAGAACCGGAGCAGCCTCAACTTCCTCAGGTTGCGCCTCTTCTTCAACAACTTCCTCGACAGGCGCGGGCGGCGCCGCCGTCAAGTCAACCGGCTCGTAACTCGGTTCCATGCCCGGCTCGAATACCTCCGCAATGTCTTCCGGCAACGCGGCAGGCGGCGTCCACTCCTGCGCTACCGGCCAGTACTCGATCTCAAATGACTCCTCAGCCGGTGCGCTTTCGACTTCAGACGCAACTTCCTCTTCGACTGCAACCGCCTCTTCCTGCTTCGACGGCGCTTCCTTCGGACGGCCGCTCATCTTCTTGAGATCGTCGATCCGTCCCGAATTGATCGCGGCACAAATCAGCCGGTGCTGTCGCTTCAGCCGTTCCGCCAACACTTCGTCGCTAAAACCCGTCGCGATCAGATCTTCATAAGGAGAGCGCTTGCTTGCCAGGATCGTGCCGCCGACATACACGAGCGACAGGATTATCGGTGAGTCGAGGCCCTTGTCTTCGGTTTGCACGTGATAGACGACGCCTTCGTGCTCGATATCGGTGTTGAATCCGGTAATCACAGTTAATCAGAAGCGAGCGCGGCAGCGCCGGGTGATCTTCGTTTGGGAGGCCGCTCCAAACCCACTGTCACAATGGGTTTTCCTGAACGGTAACACAAGCATTTTTTCACGGTCAATCAGCATTTTTCTCGGCCTGATCCACGCCGGAGGGGTTGCTTGACACCCTTGATCAGTTCGACTAGCATCACGCTTGTACAATGATTCTCAATCTAGTGGATCGAGTGACACTGACCGCAAACGATTGTTTGGGTGTTGAGCAACCTGCGGCCGGTGCAAGTGTGCTTTAGATGCCGTTTCGTCTTTACGACTACTTACCCATCCTGCTGATGTTCATCGTCGCGGCAGGCTTCGCGGTGGGCAACGTTCTTCTGTCCACGTTCGTCGGACAACGTAAGCGAACAAGAACGAAGTTGATGCCTTACGAATGTGGTAAGGACCCGGTGGGCTCCGCGCGCGAACGTTTCTCGGTGAAGTTCTACCTGATCGCGATGATCTTCATCTTGTTCGATATAGAAGTGATCTTTCTCGTGCCCTGGGCAGCCACGTACAAACTTCTGGCGGCACAAGGCGCCGGGATGCGTACGTTTGCATACCTGGAGATGATGATCTTCATAGGTCTGCTGTTTGTCGGTTACATCTACGTCGTCAAGAAGGGCGCATTTGACTGGGGCGAGCGCGCACGACGTGAGGCAGAAGCCGAAGCACGGGCTTTGGCCGACTTGGAAGCACGAAAACGTGAGAGGCCGCGGGCTGCTGCTTAAAAGAGGTGCATAGTAAGGAAGTTTTAAATGGGTCTGGAAAACGTAATTGCCGAAGCTTTGCCGGAAGTGTTGACCACGCGACTCGATTCGCTGATCAACTGGGCGCGTAAGTCTTCACTCTGGCCGGCGACTTTTGGTTTAGCTTGCTGCGCGATCGAGATGATGAATGCGACATCAGCTCGAAACGATCTCGCGCGTTTTGGATCGGAAGTGTTTCGCGCAAGTCCGCGACAGGCGGACGTGATGATCGTCTCCGGGCGCGTGTCGCGCAAGATGGCGCCGGTGTTGAGACGAATTTACGATCAGATGCCGGAACCGAAGTGGGTTATTTCGATGGGTGCTTGTGCGACGTCCGGCGGTGTCTTTGACAACTACGCCATCGTCCAGGGTGTCGACAAAATCGTTCCGGTTGCCGTCTACATACCGGGTTGTCCGCCGCGCCCCGAGATGTTGATTCACGCCGTGATGATGCTTCAGGACAAAGTGTCCAAAGAGAGCGTCCGCGATCGCAGGGACATTCCCGAAGAGGAAGCGCGCGCAGCCGTTGTGCCCGGCACGTTGCCGATAACCGACGGCTCGACTGCCCGGCAGAACACGTTGCCGGAATCGCGGCCTTACACGATCGCTTCGAGACACGAACGGCGTCGTTCTACTTAGAGAGTCGAGCAGCGGATGGCATCAGGTCCCGAAAACATCGAACAACAGTCGCCAGAACAAACCCCAAGTTCCGAAAGCACGCCGTCACCGTTAGTGGCGGCGTTACAGCGTGAACATCCGGAATGGGTGTACGAAGTCATCATCGCTTTCGGCGAGACGACGATCGTCGTGCCGCGCGAAAACATCGTCGAGGTTTGCGAATTCCTGAAGACGTCGCCTGATATACGCTTCGACTTTCTGGCTGATATCTGTGGCGCGGATCGCGGCGTTGAAGAAGAGCCTCGTTTCGAAGTCAATTACCACCTTTTTTCGACGACTAAATACCATCGCGTCAGATTAAAGGTGGTACTCAACGAGGACGATACGCACGTACCGACCGTGACCGGCGTTTGGAAAACTGCGAACTGGCACGAACGCGAGACGTTCGACATGTTCGGCGTGATCTTCGACGGCCATCCGGATCTGCGCAGAATTTTGTTACCAGACGACTGGCAGGGATACGCGCTACGAAAGGATTTTCCATTAAGAGGGTACGAACCGTATAGCTTGAAATGATCCGCGTTCATCCGCGGCTAAATATTTATGAGCTCAGTAACGATCCCACCACAATTCGAAATCGTCGATCGCCCGCTCGACACGCAGATGACGATCTCGATGGGTCCGCAACACCCGTCGACGCACGGCGTGCTGCGCATCGAATTGGTGCTGGACGGCGAAATGGTCGTGAAGGCGACGCCGGACATCGGCTACCTCCACACGGGCATGGAGAAGCTGTTTGAGTACAAGAAGTACCAGCAA